>NZ_JAVAXX010000418.1:0-4040 GCF_042709275.1 Bacillus sp. LR_5
TCATCCTCATGCAGAGGAATGCATACTTTATTCATCCAGCGGAGAAGGGAATGTCTATAGCGAGGGTTATCCTCATCTTACCGGCTTAGCGGATCAGCAACTGAAGCCGATTGATATGAATACGATCAAACACGAAATAGATATCATGTTTCTCGCTGCGCCGCCCGGAGTATCAAGTGAATTGACTCCAAAGCTGGCAGACGCGGGAATTCCGGTTATTGATCTGTCAGGTGATCTGAGGATACAAGAACCGGCTGAATATGAAAAATGGTATAAACGGACAGCGGCACCGAAGGCGGTGATTCAAGAGGCGGTATACGGTCTGGCAGAACTGAATCAACAGCAAATTCAACAGGCGAAACTCATTGCCAATCCAGGCTGTTTTCCAACAGCTGTTTTGCTTGGCCTCGCGCCATTGGCTCAAAAGAAACTGCTCGATGAATCTTTCGTTATCGTTGACGCGAAGACCGGTGTTTCCGGAGCGGGAAGAAAAGCATCCATGGGAACCCATTTTTCTGAGCTGAACGACAATTTTAAAATTTATAAAGTCAATGAACATCAGCACACGCCGGAAATTGAGCAGGCGCTGAATGAATGGCAGCCAGGTCTCGGGCCCATTACATTTTCGGCTCACTTGGTTCCGATGACAAGGGGCATCATGGCGACGATGTATACCAGATTAACCTGTGACCTATCCGCAGATGACCTGCATGATTTATATTCGGAATTTTACCAAGATTCATATTTTGTGAGAGTGAGGCCAAAAGGTCAGTACCCGCAAACGAAAGAAGTGTACGGCAGCAATTTCTGTGATATCGCCGTGACCCTCGATGAGAGAACGAACAGAGTCACGATCGTCTCGGTAATCGATAATTTAATGAAGGGTGCCGCCGGTCAGGCAGTGCAAAACTTTAATTTGATGAATGGCTGGAATGAAGAAACTGGACTCACCATCACGCCAATTTATCCATAGAACGGGAGAGAATCGAACCATGATTCAGTTAAGTGAAGATCAAATTGTAAAAGTAACAGGTGATGTATCCTCGCCAAAAGGGTTTCAGGCAAAGGGTGTGCATTGCGGGCTGCGCTACTCGAAAAAAGACCTCGGCGTCATTATCAGCGAGACACCGGCTGTGAGTGCAGCAGTTTATACCCAAAGCCACTTTCAGGCTGCTCCGATCAAAGTGACACAAGACAGCTTAAAGCACGGACCGACACTGAAAGCCGTCATCGTCAACAGCGCCATTGCCAACGCCTGCACGGGAGAACAGGGCTTAAAGGACGCATACACAATGCGGGAGAGCTTTGCTTCACAGCTTGGCATTGAGCCGGAGCTTGTCGCTGTTTCATCAACGGGTGTCATCGGCGAGCATTTAGACATGGAAAAAATCCACGCGGGGATCGAGTTGCTGAAAGAAACACCTGCGGGATCAGGCGATTTTGAGGAAGCGATTTTAACAACTGATACGGTAATCAAGCAGACGTGCTATGAGCTGGCAATCGGCGGCAAAACAGTCACGATCGGCGGAGCGGCCAAAGGCTCTGGGATGATACACCCGAACATGGCCACGATGCTGGGATTTGTGACAACTGACGCGGCAATCGAAGAAAAAGCGCTGCAAAAGGCGCTTCGGGAAATCACTGACGTTTCATTTAACCAAATCACAGTTGACGGAGAAACATCCACGAACGATATGGTATTAGTTATGGCGAATGGCTGCGCCGAAAACGAGTGCCTGACAGAAGACCATCCAGACTGGCCGGTCTTTAAAAAAGCGCTCTTGCTCACTTGTGAGGATCTGGCTAAAGAGATTGCCAGAGACGGAGAAGGCGCGACAAAACTAATTGAAGCCCAAGTGCAGGGAGCGAAAAACAATCTTGATGCAAACGTCATTGCCAAAAAGATTGTCGGCTCAAATCTTGTAAAAACGGCAGTATACGGAACAGATGCCAACTGGGGGCGGATCATCGGAGCCATCGGACACTCCGCAGCACAGGTGACGGCAGAAGAAGTAGAGGTTTATCTTGGCGGCCAATGCCTGTTTAAGAATAACGAACCTCAGCCATTCTCTGAATCTCTCGCCAAGGAATACCTTGAAGGAGATGAAATCACCATTATCATCAAGATGGATGAAGGGGATGGAAACGGGAGAGCGTGGGGCTGTGACCTGACCTATGACTATATCAAAATTAACGCGAGCTATCGCACGTAATAAAGGGGAGCGAAATGAAGAAAACAATCGTTTTTAAATGCGGGGGAAGCGTCATCCGTGAGCTGTCGGAGGAATTTTATCAAAATCTGAAAGAGCTGAGGGCGTCAGGCTGGAAGCTGGCAATCGTACATGGCGGGGGACCGGAAATCACAAATATGCTGAAACGGTTAAATATCAAGACAGAGTTTTCGGGCGGACAGAGGAAAACAACGAAGCCGGTGCTGGAAGTGGCGGAAATGGTTTTATCCGGTTCTGTCAATAAATTTTTCGTTGCTGAGCTTGCCAAACACGGACTGCGAGCCGCGGGCATTTCTGGTAAGGATGGCGGTCTTTTGGAGGCTGATTATCTAGATCCGGAAACATACGGAGAAGTGGGAGAAATCAAAAAAGTCGATGCGTCCCTGGTGAACGCGCTGATGGAAAATGGCATCATCCCCGTTATTGCGCCGCTGTCTATGACAAGCGACTGCAAAACGCTGAATGTAAATGCTGATCTGGCTGCTTCAGCAGTCGCCGGAGCGCTTGAAGCCGATAAGCTGATGTTCGTCACGGATGTCGATGGAATCATGAAGGAAAAGCAGCGTCTGGACGTCCTGACCCCTAAGGAGATTCAGATGCTGATCAAGCAGGAAGTGATCACAGGAGGGATGATCCCGAAGGTCAATTCAGCCTTGTCAGCTTTATCAGATCAGGTGTCTGAAGTCATGATCGTAAACGGTAAAGGATCATTCTTCGCAGAACAAACCTTTCAAGGGACAAAAATTGTCAAAGCAAAGGAGGCTGTTTCATGAGCAGCTTGTTTCAAACCTACGGCCGTTGGGATATTGACATCAAAAAAGCAAAGGGAACGTACGTTGAGGATCAAAACGGCAAAACATACCTTGATTTCATTCAGGGGATTGCGGTATCAAATCTAGGACACTGCCATGAAGCGGTGACAGAGGCAGTCAAAAACCAGCTTGACAGCGTATGGCACGTATCCAACCTGTTTCAAAACAGTCTCCAAGAGCAAGCGGCGCAGAAGCTGGCAGCGCATAGTGCCGGAGATCTTGTCTTTTTCTGCAACAGCGGCGCGGAGGCGAATGAAGGTGCGATAAAGCTTGCCAGAAAAGCAACTGGAAAAACAAAAATCATCACTTTTCTTCAGTCGTTCCATGGCCGCACGTATGCAGGGATGGCTGCGACCGGACAGGATAAAATCAAAACAGGCTTCGGCCCGATGCTTGAAGGCTTTCACTACCTGCCATACAATGATCCTTCTGCTTTTAAAGCTCTTGGGGAGGAAGGCGATATTGCCGCGGTGATGCTTGAAACAGTGCAGGGAGAAGGAGGAGTCAATCCGGCGAGTGCTGAATTTTTATCAGCCGTACAGTCGTTTTGCAAGGAAAAGCAAGCCCTTCTCATCATTGATGAAATCCAGACCGGCATCGGACGGACGGGAAAAGGCTTCGCATATGAGCACTTCGGACTCTCACCGGATATCATCACAGTCGCCAAAGGATTGGGAAACGGCTTTCCGGTCGGCACTGTCATCGGAAAAAAACAGCTTGGAGAAGCGTTTACCCCTGGTTCTCACGGAACGACTTTCGGAGGAAATATGCTGGCGATGGCTGCTGTGAATGCCACATTGCAAATTGTATTCCAGCCTGACTTTTTGCAAGAGGCTGCTGACAAAGGGGCGTTTTTAAAAGAACAGCTTGAGGCAGAGCTAAAGAGCCCTTTTGTTAAACAAATCCGAGGTAAAGGATTAATGCTTGGAATTGAGTGTGATGGCCCGGTTGCTGACATTATTGCTGAATTGCAGACATTAGGCTTGCTTGTATTGCC
>NZ_JAVAXX010000419.1:0-4016 GCF_042709275.1 Bacillus sp. LR_5
TGTTTTCAGGAATTCTCTCGCCAGGTTGACGACCAGAAGGCCTAAAAACATAATCGGCCCGACTAGCGCTGTTGAAACAGAAACCAAAATCGCAACCACGATCAGCATCTGCTTCACCACTTTGTCGTAGTCAATGCCCAAATTCACGGCGTGCTCGCGTCCGAGCGACAGCACATCGAAAAATTTTGTAAAACGCCAGACATAAACGCCTGTCAGCAGGAAGATGATGAACGCGAGCCATAACAAATCCGTATTGATATTGTTAAAGCTGGCAAACATCTTGTCCTGCACAACTTGGAACTCGTTCGGATCAATCAGCATCTGCATAAAAGAAGACAGGCTGCTGAACAGCGTGCCAAACACGATTCCGATAAGCAGAAGGAAAAAGATATTTCTCCCCTCACCCTTGAACATGATCTGATACAAAACAAGAGAAAACAGTATCATCAGCAGAACAGAGATGATAAAGTTGATGTTTTTATTCATGATGACCATATTCGCAGAACCGAACAAAAAGATAATGCCAGTCTGAATCAGCATGTAGAGAGAATCAAGGCCCAAAATGCTCGGCGTCAGGATGCGGTTGTTCGTAATCGTTTGAAAGATCATGGTCGAAAACGCAATCGCTCCCCCCGTCAGCACAATGGCAGCGACTTTTTTGATTCGTCTCGGCAGGGTGTAATCCCAATTGCCTAAGTCATAAAACAAAAACAAGCCTATACATACAATGGCTAAAACAACGAGCAAAGCTATTTTCATCTGGTTACGCATAGGCTTTTCTCCTTAACAGCATAAACAGGAAAATGCCGCTGCCGATGATTCCGACCATCAGGCCAATCGAGATTTCATAAGGGAAGATAATGATTCTGCCCAGTATATCGCAAAACAGCACAAAAACCGCTCCCAACAGCGCAGTATGCGGCAGGCTGCTCTTCAGATTGTCTCCTCTGTAAATCGATACAATATTCGGGATGATTAAACCGAGAAACGGCAGCATACCGACAGTCAAAATGACAAGAGACGTGATCAGGGACACGATAATGAGCCCGATGTTCACAACCCGTTTATACTTGAGGCCGAGGTTGACAGAAAAGCTTTCACCCATACCGGCCAATGTGAATTTATCCGCATACACATAGGCAATGATGACGAGCGGAATACTCAGATAAAGAAGCTCGTATCTTCCTTTCACGACTAAAGAGAAGTCTCCCTGCAGCCATGATGACACATTCTGGATCAAGTCATATTTATATGCGATAAATGTCGCGATTGAACTGACGATATTCCCGAGCATTAAACCGACAAGCGGAATAAAGATGGTGTCGTTAAACTTGATTCTTTCAAGGATTTTCATAAACAGAAAATTTCCTGCAAGGGCAAAGACAAACGCGACCAGCATTTTGATTAAAGGACTGGCGGATGTAAACAGCAGCAAGGAAATTAAAATGCCGAGCCTCGCCCAATCCATCGTGCCCGCCGTCGTCGGTGACACGAATTTATTTCTGCTGATCTGCTGCATAATCAAACCGCAGATGCTCATGCTTAATCCCGCAATGACAATGCTGATCAATCGCGGCAAACGGCTTGCAAACAGCGTTGACGCCTCTTGTTTGCTTAAATCGAAGAGATCAAGCGGCGACAGATCTTCTACACCGATAAATACAGATGTGACTGCTAATATGATAAGTAGAATAAATAAGTAACGTAGCTTCATGCTGCCTCCTTACATCCTTACAGCAAAAAGAACGTATCTCCTACTCCGCAAGGACTCAAAACAATATGGCCATATAGTAATTGATTATCATTATCATTTACATATTACCATTTTTATAGGGTTAGTCAATATTCTTTAAAAATGTTAACCTAGTCATTTATCAATTTTACTAATCATTCTAACCATTTTCCATCCCAAAACGTTAGGCTGTTTACCATATTTATCTTTATAACGCAGGCATACGGTCAGCAAACCTAACATTATTCCTCGTGAAAAATACAAATGTTCTCCTGAGAAAGAAATTCCCCCTTGATTTACAGTACTGAAAGAGAGATAATAAATACTAAATTTGTGTGAAAATTTTAAACATTAGGAGATGTAAACATGAAGGTCGTTAAATTCGGAGGCAGCTCACTTGCTTCAGGCGCCCAGCTTGACAAGGTGTTTCACATCGTTACCTCAGATCCGGCACGGAAAGCTGTAGTCATTTCAGCTCCGGGAAAACGCTATGCCGAGGATACGAAAGTGACTGATCTCTTAATCGCATGTGCAGAACAATATTTGGCAACAGGCAGCGCACCTGAACTGGCGGAAGCTGTTGTGGAACGGTACGCTCTCATCGCCAATGAGCTTCAGCTGGGGCAAAGCATTATCGAAAAAATCAGAGATGATCTGTTTACGCTTTTAGAAGGAGACAAAAGCAATCCCGAACAATACCTTGACGCAGTCAAGGCCAGCGGAGAGGATAACAATGCCAAACTGATCGCCGCTTACTTCCGTTATAAAGGCGTCAAAGCGGAATATGTAAACCCGAAGGATGCCGGCCTCTTTGTGACAAATGAACCCGGCAACGCGCAAGTTCTTCCTGAATCCTATCAAAACCTCTATCGTCTTCGGGAACGTGACGGACTCATCATTTTTCCCGGTTTTTTCGGATTCAGCAAGGATGGCGATGTGATCACATTCTCACGGAGCGGTTCTGATATTACCGGTTCGATTCTTGCCAACGGACTACAAGCCGATTTGTACGAAAACTTTACAGACGTGGACGCTGTGTATTCTGTCAATCCGTCCTTCGTTGAGAATCCAAAGGAAATCAGCGAGCTGACATATAGAGAGATGCGGGAGCTGTCCTACGCGGGCTTTTCAGTGTTTCATGATGAAGCGCTCATTCCGGCATTCAGAGCGGGGATTCCTGTTCAGATCAAAAATACGAACAACCCCTCAGCCGAAGGCACCCGCGTCGTCAGCAAGCGGGATAACACAAACGGGCCTGTCGTCGGCATTGCCAGCGACACCGGTTTTTGCAGCATTTATATCAGCAAATATCTCATGAACAGAGAAATCGGTTTTGGCCGCAGAGCCCTTCAAATCCTGGAGGAGCATGGTTTGACGTACGAGCATGTTCCATCGGGAATCGATGACATGACGATCATTTTACGGCAGGGGCAAATGGATGCCGCCACTGAACGCAGCGTCATCAAACGGATCGAAGAGGATTTGCATGCCGATGAAGTCATCGTCGAGCATCATCTCGCCCTGATTATGGTTGTAGGGGAAGCGATGCGCCACAATGTCGGTACAACGGCAAGAGCCGCCAAAGCATTATCAGAGGCACAGGTGAATATCGAAATGATCAATCAGGGATCTTCTGAAGTGAGCATGATGTTCGGCGTAAAAGAAGCCGAAGAAAGAAAAGCCGTTCAAGCATTATACCAGGAATTTTTCGCGGGCGTGCTGATCTCTTAATCGTACATAAATAGCGGGCGGCAGCGCCCGCTATTTTTTATATCACCTTCATATAGCCGAATTCTTCATTTTTTCTCTTGTCCACTATTATCCCTGCCAAATGGATCGGTTCAGCATATCTTATAGTATCCTTCATAGGGAGGTGAAACCTTATGTCAGGATACTCTAACGGCGGCGGTTACGGCGGCATCAGTTCTTTCGCTTTAATCGTTGTATTGTTTATTCTTTTAATTATCGTAGGGGCTGCGTTTGTTGGCGGCTTCTAAGCTGCTGACCGTCTCTGCGGGACCCTGTCCGCCACAGTTTTGCAGCATTTGCTGAAGCAATCTCGCAAGGAGGTGCACAAAATGTCAGGTTACGGAACTTCTTTCGCTTTGATTGTTGTGTTATTTATCCTCTTGATCATTGTGGGAACTGCATTTGTAGGAGGCTACTAAATAAACGTAATCTCCATGAAGGCGGCACCGCAAGACTATGTCTTGCGGTGTTTTTGAAAAGAAAAACCCCTTCTCGCAAATGAGAAGGGGCTTGTTCTTACGTCATTCCTCTTTCT
>NZ_JAVAXX010000042.1:0-34135 GCF_042709275.1 Bacillus sp. LR_5
GGCTGAAGGCTATGAATACATGAATGAGAATGTGATTTTCAAAGAATTATATGCGATTGTCAGACACAGATTCGTGCTGATTCTGCTCATCACAATCGGCGTCACCCTTATTATGGGTTTTGTGCAATTTAAGGTCATTTCACCGACCTACCAGGCGTCGACACAGGTGCTGGTTCATGAATCAGACGGTGAAGAAAACTCGAATCTCAGTGACATCCAGCGAAATCTTCAGTATAGCAGCACGTTCCAATCGATTATGAAAAGCACTGCCTTGATGGAAGAAGTTAAGGCGGAATTGCACCTATCTGAATCGGCTTCCTCGCTGAAAGGAAAAGTGGTTACCAGCAGTGAAAATGAATCAGAAATCATTAACGTTGCCGTTCAGGATCACGATCCGGCGAAAGCGGCTGAGATTGCGAACACGTTAGTGAACAAGTTTGAAAAAGAAGTAGATGAAAGAATGAATGTACAAGGCGTACATATATTATCAGAGGCGAAGGCTTCTGAAAGCCCGATGATCAAGCCGGCCAGGCTGCGAAATATGGTCATGGCTTTTGGCGCTGCTGTCATGGGCGGCATTACACTGGCATTTTTTCTGCATTTTCTCGATGATACTTGCAAAAGCGCACGGCAGCTCAGCGAGAGAACCGGATTGCCATGCTTAGGCTCCGTTCCTGATGTCCACAAAGGGCGGAATCGCGGGATAAAACATTTCGGGGAGTGAAGCGAGTGATCTTTAGAAAAAAGAAAGCAAGGCGAGGTTTGGCTCAAATATCTGTTTTACACAATAAATCAGTTGTTGCGGAACAATATCGCACCATTCGGACAAACATTGAGTTCTCATCTGTCCAGACCAACTTGCGATCTATCCTCGTCACCTCCTCTGTGCCTGGTGAAGGTAAATCGTTCAGTGCAGCGAATCTTGCGGCTGTCTTTGCGCAGCAGCAGGAAAAGAAAGTACTGCTGGTGGATGCCGATTTAAGAAAGCCGACCATCAATCAAACGTTTCAGGTTGATAATGTAACCGGGCTGACAAATGTGCTGGTCGGCAATGCTTCACTCAGTGAGACGGTGCAAAAGACGCCGATCGATAACTTATATGTACTGACAAGCGGGCCGACCCCGCCAAACCCGGCAGAACTGCTGTCTTCCAAAGCAATGGGAGATTTAATATCTGAGATCTATGAACAATTCAGCCTCGTCATCTTTGATTCCCCTCCGCTTTTGGCTGTTGCAGATGCTCAGATTCTAGCAAATCAGACAGACGGCAGCGTGCTCGTCGTTTTAAGCGGAAAAACAAAAACCGATACCGTTCTGAAAGCAAAAGATGCACTGGAACAATCCAATGCGAAGCTGTTAGGCGCTCTTTTAAACAAAAAGAAAATGAAAAAATCGGAACACTATTCCTACTAGTTTTTGTAAAGGTGATGTCTCCTGACCTGTATCAATGGAGGCACTCGGCTCTGCTGTGGGCAGCTGAAGTTGCTGCCTTAGATGCTGGTCGTCGCTGGCGGGGCGTGAGGATGGGTTAAATGCCCACTTATCTGATATATACATAGGACGTGTTGTCGGTTTAGCTGCTGCCGATTTTTTGGAGAGACGAAAACCGCCGCAGCTAAACCGATAAAAGAATTAGGGGGGAAAAGGTTGAGTTACCGGAGAAGACTGTCAATGATTATTGCGCTGGATACTTACCTCGTTTTAAATTCAGTTATTGCAGGATATCAATTTTTAAAAGATTCCTATCAATTTTATGACTCCGGAGCATTACTGCTTACCGCTGTCAGCTTGCTCCTCAGCTATCATGTGTGTGCTTTCCTGTTCAATCAGTATAAACAGGTGTGGACATACACCGGGCTTGGTGAGCTGATTGTCCTGCTTAAGGGCATTACGCTTTCCGCCGCTGTGACCGGTATCATTCAGTATGCTGTGTATCACACGATGTTCTTCCGTCTGTTAACCGCGTGCTGGGTGCTTCAGCTTTTGTCTATTGGAGGGACCCGTATTTTATCCAGAGTATTAAACGAAAGCATCAGGAAAAAACGCTGCGCCTCGTCCCGCGCGCTGATTATCGGGGCGGGCTCAGGTGGGACTCTGATGGTCAGGCAGCTGCTTTCGAAAGATGAACCTGATATCATACCTGTCGCTTTTATTGATGACGACCAAACGAAGCATAAATTAGAAATTATGGGACTGCCCGTAATCGGCGGAAAAGAAAGTATCATGCCTGCGGTGCAAAAGCTCAAAATTAATTATATTATTATTGCCATTCCTTCACTCCGCACCCATGAGCTTCAGGTGTTATATAAAGAATGTGTGCGAACCGGAGTAAGCATTAAAATTATGCCTCATTTTGATGAAATGCTGCTTGGCACACGAACTGCCGGACAAATCAGAGATGTAAAAGCTGAGGACTTGCTCGGCAGAAAGCCGGTAACCCTCGACACTAGCGAAATTTCGAACCGCATCAAAGGAAAAACAGTTCTCGTCACGGGAGCGGGCGGATCCATCGGCTCGGAAATCTGCCGACAGATCAGCGCGTTTTTGCCTAAGGAAATTATTCTGCTCGGCCATGGGGAAAACAGCATTCATTCGATTTATACAGAGCTGAATGGACGATTCGGCAAACACATTGTGTTCCATACGGAAATCGCTGATGTGCAGGACCGCGATAAAATGTTTACCTTGATGAAAAAATACGAGCCGCATGTTGTCTATCATGCAGCTGCCCATAAGCATGTGCCTTTAATGGAACACAATCCAGAAGAGGCGGTCAAAAACAATATTATCGGAACAAAAAATGTCGCGGAAGCAGCCGATATGTCGGGAACTGAGACATTCGTGCTGATTTCATCGGACAAAGCGGTGAACCCAGCCAACGTAATGGGGGCGACAAAACGATTCGCAGAGATGATTATTATGAATCTTGGGAAAGTCAGCAGAACCAAATTTGTTGCTGTTCGCTTCGGCAATGTACTCGGGAGCCGCGGCAGCGTCATTCCAATTTTCAAAAAGCAGATTGAAAAAGGCGGCCCGGTGACAGTAACACATCCGGCAATGACCCGCTATTTCATGACGATTCCCGAGGCATCAAGGCTTGTGATTCAGGCTGGGGCACTGGCGAAAGGGCGTCAAATTTTCGTTCTCGATATGGGAGAGCCCGTAAAGATTGTGGATCTTGCCAAAAACCTCATTCATTTGTCCGGCTACACGACTGAGCAGGTTCCGATCGAATTCACAGGCATTCGTCCGGGCGAAAAAATGTATGAAGAATTACTGAACAAAAATGAAGTCCACGCTGAACAAGTCTTTCCAAAAATTCATATCGGCAAAGCGGTAGACGGCGACTGGCCGGTGCTGATGCGCTTTATCGAGGATTTCACTGAACTGTCGGAAGCCGACCTGAGAGCGAGGCTGTTTGCGGCAATCAATACATCAGACAAAATGACGGCTGCCAGCGTTCATTAGGGGGAGTGAAAATGACGAAAAAGATATTGTTTTGCGCGACTGTTGATTATCATTTTAAGGCCTTTCACCTCCCTTATTTTAAATGGTTCAAGCAAATGGGCTGGGAGGTTCATGTCGCCGCGAACGGACAAACCAAGCTGCCGTATGTGGATGAGAAATTCTCCATCCCGATTCGCAGGTCACCTTTTGACCCTCAGAACCTGGCCGTTTATAGGCAGCTGAAGAAAGTGATTGACACCTATGAATACGACATTGTCCATTGCCATACACCGGTCGGCGGCGTTCTCGCCAGACTGGCGGCGAGGCAGGCACGGCGGCACGGAACAAAGGTGCTGTACACAGCGCACGGATTTCACTTCTGCAAAGGGGCACCGATGAAAAATTGGCTTCTTTACTATCCGGTTGAGAAATGGCTTTCAGCATATACAGACTGCCTGATTACGATTAATGAAGAGGATTACATACGGGCGAAAGGACTTCAAAGGCCGGGCGGAAGGACGCAGAAAATTCACGGCATTGGCGTCAACACCGAGCGTTTCCGGCCTGTCAGTCCGATAGAGCAGCAAAGACTCAGAGAAAAGCACGGGTTCCGTGAAGATGATTTTATATTGGTTTATCCGGCTGAGCTCAATCTGAACAAAAACCAGAAGCAGTTAATTGAAGCCGCAGCCTTGCTAAAAGAAAAAATTCCCTCACTCCGCCTTGTGTTTGCCGGGGAAGGGGCAATGGAACATACGTATCAAACGTTAGCTGAAAAGCTTGGTGCCTCCGCCAATGTCTGTTTTTACGGCTTTTGCAGCGACATACATGAGTTGATTCAGCTTGCGGATGTATCTGTCGCATCCAGCATTAGAGAAGGCCTCGGTATGAATGTGCTTGAGGGAATGGCGGCAGAAAAACCGGCGATCGCCACAGATAATCGCGGGCATCGGGAAATCATCCGCGACGGAGAAAACGGTTTTCTGATCAAAATCGGTGACAGTGCTGCTTTTGCCCGCCGGATTGAACAGCTTTACCATAAGCCGGAGCTCTGCCGAAAGCTGGGACAGGAAGGCCGAAAAACAGCCTTGCGCTTCTCGGAGGCGCGAACGGTGGAAGAAATGGCAGATATTTATTCCGCGTACATGGATATGGATACAAAGGAGAAAAGCGTATGAACTCAGGACCGAAAGTTTCTGTCATTATGGGCATTTATAATTGCGAACGCACATTGGCAGAAAGCATAGAATCCATACTCAGCCAATCCTATAAAAATTGGGAGCTGATTTTGTGCGATGATGCGTCAACAGACGGCACGCTCCGCATCGCGAAGCAGTATGCCGCTCATTACAGCGACCGCATCAAACTGATTCAAAACAAAACAAACAAGCGGCTTGCCGCATCATTAAATCATTGTCTTTCGCATGCGACAGGCGATTATATTGCACGTCAGGACGGAGATGACCTTTCGTTTCCGCGCCGTCTGGAAAAGCAGGTCGCGTTTTTAGAAAAGCACCGACACTATCAGGTGGTTGGCACCGGCATGCTTGTGTTTGATGAATTTGGCGTAAGAGGAAGCCGCATTCTGCCTTCTGTTCCAGAGCCGGGCATCATGGCAAAAGGGACTCCATTTTGCCACGGCACGATTATGATGAGAGCGAGTGCCTACCGCACGCTGAAAGGCTACCGGTCGGTGCGGCGGACGAGACGAATGGAAGATATTGATTTGTGGCTTCGCTTTTTTGAAGAGGGCTTCAGGGGCTATAATCTTCAGGAAGCCTTGTATAAAGTGAGGGAAGACAGCGATGCATTCAAACGGCGGTCATTTACGTATTCAATCGACAATGCCATTCTTGTCTATCAGGCGTGCAGACGCTTGAAGCTTCCTTTATCTGATTACATATATATCGCAAAACCGTTAATCCGCGCCTTTATGCCTGCAGCCGTGATGAATCGCTACCATAAAAAA
The DNA here is from genome assembly GCF_042709275.1 of Bacillus sp. LR_5. Classification (NCBI taxonomy): domain Bacteria; kingdom Bacillati; phylum Bacillota; class Bacilli; order Caryophanales; family Bacillaceae; genus Bacillus; species Bacillus sp. LR_5. The sequence continues at coordinate 5,417 of NZ_JAVAXX010000042.1, forward strand.
AGAGTGATGAACCAAAAGGAAGGGCTTGTCAAGCATGAATAGCAGCCAAAAGCGCGTGCTCCATGTTCTCAGCGGCATGAACAGGGGCGGCGCGGAAACCATGGTAATGAATTTATATCGGAAGATGGACAAAAGCAAAGTGCAATTTGATTTTTTAACGTATCGAAATGATCCGTGCGCTTATGATGAAGAGATTTTATCTTTAGGCGGGCGGCTTTTTTATGTCCCGAGCATTGGGCAAAGCAATCCCCTTACATTTGTGAGGAATGTGAGAAACGCGATAAAAGAAAACGGGCCGTTCAGCGCCGTTCATGCGCACACGGATTTCCAAACGGGTTTTATCGCCCTTGCGGCAAGGCTTGCCGGAGTGCCGGTCAGGGTATGCCACTCCCACAATACGTCTTGGAAGACCGACTTCAATTGGAAGGATCGCTTGCAGCTGCTGGTGTTCAGGCGGCTCATCTTGGCGAATGCGACAGCGCTATGTGCCTGCGGAGAGGATGCGGGCAGGTTTTTATTTGGACAGTCCAACATGGAGCGGGAGCGTGTTCACCTTCTTCCTAACGGGATTGACCTTGAGTTGTTCGCCCCAAATGGGCAGGCGGCTGATGAAGAAAAAGCAGCACGCGGCATTGCAGCCGACCGGCTCATCATTGGCCATGTGGCCCGGTTTCATGAAGTGAAAAACCACGCGTTCCTGCTGAAGCTTGCCGCACATCTCAAAGAAAGAGGCGTTCGCTTTCAGCTTGTTCTTACAGGAGACGGGCCGCTGCGAGGGGAGATAGAGGATGAGGCGCGCCGGCTGAATCTGCTATCAGATGTTCTCTTTTTAGGCACTGAAGAACGGATCCATGAACTAATGCGTACATTTGATGTGTTTGTCATGCCGTCTCTGTACGAAGGCTTGCCGGTTGTGCTTGTGGAAGCGCAGGCGTCGGGGCTTCCATGCATCATTTCAGACAGCATTACAGAAAAAGTCGACGCCGGTCTCGGGCTTGTCACAAGATTAAGTCTTTCTGAACCGATCAGCGTCTGGGCTGAAACCATTGCAAGGGCGGCCGCCGCAGGCAGGCCGAAGCGTGAGTTCATCAAAGAAACACTCGCTCAACTTGGCTACGATGCACAGCAAAATGTAGGAGCGCTGCTGAATGTATACAACATCAGCACGGAAAAGGACCATAACCGATGATTGTATATGCCGTCAATATGGGGATTGTATTTATTTGGTCTTGGTTCGCTAAAATGTGCGGCGGCCGTGACGATTCGCTTGCCACGGGGTATCGGCCGAATAAGCTTTTGATCTGGATTCCGCTCGCTTCACTTGTGCTCGTGTCAGGTCTCCGCTATCGAGTCGGCACGGATTTTCAGACGTATACGCTGCTGTACGAATTGGCGGGCGATTATCAAAATGTGTGGCAGATATTCGGTTTCGGCACAGCAAAAACAGCGACAGATCCGGGGTTTACCGCACTCCTTTGGCTGATGAATTTCATCACGGAAGATCCTCAAATCATGTATTTTACGGTGGCGGTCGTGACCTACAGCTTTATTATGAAGACACTCGCCGACTATGGCAGGCCGTTTGAGCTGAGTGTCTTTTTATTTTTGGGAACCTTTCATTACTACGCGTCTTTTAACGGCATCAGGCAATACATGGTGGCAGCTGTTTTGTTTTGGGCGATCCGTTATATCATCAGCGGGAACTGGAAGCGATATTTCCTGATTGTGCTGGTCAGCTCGCTCTTTCATTCGTCGGCGCTGATTATGATTCCAGTGTACTTTATTGTCAGAAGAAAAGCCTGGTCTCCGGCGATATTCGGCCTATCCGCTTTATTTCTTGGCATGACATTTTTATATCAAAAGTTTATTTCTGTGTTTGTCGTTGTGCTTGAAAACAGCTCATACAGCCATTATGAAAAATGGCTCATGACGAACACAAATGGAATGAATGTGATCAAAATCGCTGTGTTGGTTCTGCCGCTGTTCCTTGCATTTTGCTATAAAGAACGACTGCGGAGTCTGTGGCCGCAAATTGATATTGTCGTCAATTTGTGCCTGCTAGGTTTTTTGTTCGGCCTTTTGGCCACAAAGGACGTGATTTTTGCCAGATTCAATATTTATTTCGGTCTGTATCAAATGATCTTAGTCCCTTATTTCGTCAGGATATTTGATGAAAAATCGAACGCCCTTATCTATATCGCTATCGTTGTTTGTTATTTTCTTTACAGTTATTTGCTTATGCCGGTTGATTCATCCGTTCTGCCTTACAGAACGATTTTTTCCCGGTAATTTATGCACGAGGAGCCGGTCATTATGGAAATACCTGCGGTTAGTCTGTTAGTCGCTGTTTATAACACAGAAACATATATCAGAACGTGTCTCGAATCACTGCGGAACCAGACAGTGGACAATATTGAAATCATCATTGTCAATGACGGTTCAGCTGACGCCAGCCCGGATATCGCAGAAGAATACGCCAAAATGGACAACAGGTTCAAGGTGATTCATCAGGAAAACCAGGGACTCGGTGCGGTTCGGAATAAAGGCATTGAAGCTGCACGCGGCGAATTTATCGCGTTTATCGATTCAGACGATTGGATTGAGCCTGATTATTGCGAGCAGATGCTCCGGGCAGCAGGCGATGAAACTGATCTGGTCATTTGCAATTACGCCGCAGAGTTTGAGGACACTGGCAAAACCATGGACTCAGACATTGCCCAAACCTATCAGGATCAGCCGAAGGAGCACTATATCAAGGCGTTATTCGAAGGGAAGGTCAGAGGGTTTTCATGGAACAAACTGTACAGAAGAAGCATGATTGAAGCCCATCGGCTGTCGTTTCCGCTCCGAGGCGAGCTGGAGCATGTCGAGGATCAGTTTTTCAGCTTCAGGGCTCATTTTTTCGCCCGCTCAGTATCCTACGTAAAAACGCCGCTCTATCATTACCGAATTCACCTTTCCTCCATTGTGCAGCGCTATCAGAAAAAATTGTTTGAATCAGGACTTGCGCTGTATGAGGCGAATGCGGCGTTTTTACAGGAGAACAACAAACTGGAGGAGTATCGCAAGGAGCTTGATACCTTTATCGTTCTTCACAGCAGCATCTGTATGCTGAATGAATGGAAAACGAGCGGCAGCCGCCGGCTGTTTGAAAAGCTTAGAAATGTTGGCGTGATATGCGCGGACCCGGTGTTTCAAGAAAGTCTTTCAAAAACGGGTACTGCTCCTTTTGACGCAAAACGGTCATGCCTTCTTCTGATGGCGAAATACAGAATGATTCCGTTCGTCGCTATGGCATCGGCTGTGTATCAGCGGGTGATCGAGTACAAAATGAGAAACAGAGGGTGAGGACATGTCGTTACAATCGTTGAAAATCAATTTTGCAGAATGGCTGCTGCTAAAGGTCAAATACCCGTCCCAATATTGGCTGGGAGCGGCAGATCAACCGGTAAAGGCCGCAGCACATCAGAAAAAAATCATACTGACCCTGCTGCCGTCCCATGACAATTTGGGAGATCACGCAATTGCTTATGCCAGCAAGGCATTTCTTGAGCAAGAATACCCGGACTTTGACATCGTCGAGGTCGATATGAAGGACATTTACAAATCAGCAAAAAACCTGATCCGCTCGCGCCATCCGGAGGATATGGTCTTTATCATCGGCGGCGGAAATATGGGGGATTTATACCGTTATGAGGAGTGGACGCGCCGCTTCATCATTAAAACATTCCATGACTATCGGGTTGTCCAGCTTCCGGCAACGGCTCATTTTTCTGACACGAAAAAAGGGCGCAAAGAGCTGAAACGGGCACAGAAAATTTATAATGCGCACCCCGGCCTATTGCTGATGGCGCGGGATGAAACAACGTATCAATTTATGAAACAGCATTTTCAAGAAAAAACAATTTTGAAGCAGCCGGACATGGTGCTGTATTTAGATAGAAGCAAGACCCCCGCAGAACGCGAAGGGGTTTATATGTGTTTGCGCGAGGATCAGGAAAGCGTGCTTCAGGAGGACCAGAGGAACCGGGTCGAGGCTGCGCTATTTGAGGAATTCGGCGAGATCCAATCCTTTACGACAACGATCGGCCGCCGGGTCAGCCGCGATACACGCGAACAAGAACTTGAAGCACTGTGGTCTAAGCTGAAAAGCGCAGAAGCCGTCGTCACTGACAGGCTTCATGGCATGATTTTTTGCGCGCTGACAGGAACGCCGTGTGTTGTCATTCGCTCCTTTGACCATAAGGTAATGGAGGGCTATCAATGGCTTAAAGACATCCCGTTCATGAAGCTGATAGAACATCCGGAGCCAGAGCGCGTAACAGCCGCAGTCAATGAGCTTTTAACAAAAGAAACACCCCGTGCAGGCTTTCCGAGAGATGTGTATTTTAAAGGTCTGCGTGACAAAATCAGCGGTGAAGCGCAATGATCCCGCTCGTCAGCATTATTGTCCCGATGTATAATGTTGAACCATTTATAGAAGAGTGCATTGATTCTTTGCTTCGTCAAACGCTTTCTGATATTGAAATCATCCTCGTGAATGACGGAACACCGGATCGTTCAGGCGAAATTGCAGAGGACTATGCAAAACGGGATGCGAGAATCCGGGTCATTCATCAGGCAAACGGCGGGCTTAGTTCAGCGCGAAATACGGGAATAAAGGCCGCGCGGGGCACTTACATCGGCTTTGTAGACGGAGACGATTATGTATCATCCGCCATGTTCCAAAGGCTGGCTGAAGAAGCGGAGCAAAATCAGCTCGACATCGTCGGATGCGGTTTTTACAAACAGTCATCGGACAGGCGGACATATGTGCCGCCGCAGCTTGAGGCAAACCGCGTGCTGACGAAACCAGAAATGACTGAACAGCTTAAACATGCTCACGAAACGAGATTTATCTGGTATGTATGGCGTTATCTTTACCGCCGTGAGCTTTTTGATAGGGCGAATCTGATGTTTGATGAAGACATCCGTTTTGCTGAAGACTCTCCCTTCAATTTGTCCGCTTTTTGCGAAGCGGAGCGGGTGAAAATGCTTGATGAGGGATTGTACTTTTATCGTGAAAACCCGAACAGCCTGACAGAAATCCCTTATAAGCCGGCGATGGATGAACATCTTCAAAAACAATATCAAGCTAAAATCGCATTCTACAATCACTATGGCTTAGCAGGCGCATGCCAAGAAGATTTGAATGTGTACATTTGCAGGCACCAGCTTCCGATGCTTTTGGCAAATGCCTGTGCTTCTCCGAATTCGCCGAAAGACATCAAAAAGAAGATCAGACAGATTTTATCCTATGACATGGTGCGGCAGGCTGTCAGACATACACCGTTTCAGCATGAGAAATTATTAAGAGGAGAGCGTTTGGTATTAGCACTGTGTAAATGGCGGCTCACTTTTCTCATCAAGCTGTTTTTCGAGCAGCGGGGGAAAATGAAAGGCAGTGCGAAGCAGGCATGAATTTCACGATAAATTTCAGCGCTAATCTCACGGCTTTTCTGTTGTCTGTTTTCCTATCGGTTTGGATGACGCCTTTTATTGTCAGTACGCTTGGTGTGGAAGCGTTTGGCTTTGTTCACTTGACACAAAATGTGATTAATTACTTTTCGGTTATCACCGTGGCGCTCAGCTCGGTTGTCGTTCGATTCTTTTCTGTTGCTGCCCACAGGGGAGAGCGGGAGAAAGCAAATGCGTATATCAGCAATTATTTAGCGGCCTCTGTTTTGATTTCATTGCTGCTCTTGCTGCCGCTTGCGGGTTCGGCTTTTTTTATTGACCGCGTCATGAATGTGCCGCAAGCGCTTTTGGCTGATGTGCGTTTGTCGATTTTAATCGGCAGTGTGCTGTTTATTTTAACGTTTCTGATGGCGGGTTTCGGTGCTGCACCATTTTATGCCAACCGCCTTTATATCACCAGTTCCATTCAGGCGGTGCAAATGCTTATACGGGTGCTGTCTGTGCTGCTCCTGTTTGCATGCTTTGCGCCGAAAATCTGGCAGATCCAGCTTGCAGCTTTAGCTGGTGCTGTCATTGCGTCTGTGCTGTCTTTCTATTTCTTCAAAAAGCTGATTCCGTGGTTTTCGTTTCGTATGAAGGATCTTTCATTCCGCACAAGCAAGGAGCTGTTTCAAGCGGGCGCATGGAGCTCCGTCAATCAAATCGGCGTCCTGCTTTTTTTGCAGATTGATCTGTTAACCGCCAATTTGATGCTGGGGGCGTCCGCATCCGGGAAATACGCGGCGATTATCCAGTTTCCGCTGCTTTTGCGCAGCTTGGCCGGAACGGTCGCATCCCTGTTTGCGCCTATCATGACTTCATATTATTCAAAAGGCGATATGGAAGGGTTGATGAATTACGCCAATAAGGCAGTAAGGCTCAATGGTCTTTTGCTTGCACTTCCTGCTGCCTTATTGGGCGGATTGGCGGGACCTTTTTTGACAATCTGGCTCGGACCGTCCTTTTCAACGATAGCACCGCTTTTATTTATTCATGCCGGATACTTGGTTGTCAGCCTCGCCTTTATGCCGCTGTTTTATATATGGACCGCTTTTAATCAACAAAAAACACCGGCGATTGTTACCCTGCTGTTAGGTGCGGTGAATGTGGTGCTGGCGGTCACGCTGAGCGGGCCGGCTCATCTCGGTCTGTACGGCATAACATTGGCAGGGGCCATTTCTCTTATTTTAAAAAATGCCATCTTTACGCCGCTTTATGTATCCCGCATTACAGGCTACAAAAAGCACGTGTTCTTTAAAGGCATAATCGGGCCTCTATCAGCCGCTGTGTTTGCCTGGACGGTCTGTAAGGCGATTCAGTTCGTTGTGAAGATTGACGGCTGGCCGTCACTGATAGCGACGGGAGTGACAGTCAGCTTTTGCTACGCTGTTTTCGCTTTTATGCTCGTTTGTACAAAAGAGGAAAGACAGCTGGTATTAAAACGGTTTCGAAAAACGAAAGGAGCTGTGAATCTTTGATCCTGAAACGACTTTTTGATCTGACGGCCGCCATTTTTTTGTTGTGCTGTACAAGTGTGATCATTCTGTTCACCATCGCCGTTGTCAGGCTGAAAATAGGATCACCTGTCTTCTTTAAGCAAGTAAGGCCAGGCCTGCACGGCAAACCGTTCACCCTATATAAGTTCCGGACAATGACGGATGAACGGGACAGTGAGGGAAATCTGCTGCCAGATGAAGTCCGGCTGACGAAAACGGGCAGGCTGATCAGAAAGCTGAGCATTGATGAGCTTCCGCAGCTCCTGAATGTCCTGAAGGGCGATCTTAGCCTTGTCGGGCCACGGCCGCTTTTGATGGACTATCTGCCTCTTTATACAGAAAAACAGGCACGGCGCCATGAGGTGAAGCCGGGTATCACAGGCTGGGCGCAAATCAATGGCAGAAACGCGATTTCCTGGGAAAAGAAATTTGAATTAGATGTATGGTACGTTGACAACCGGTCATTTTTTCTCGATTTGAAAATTTTATGTTTGACGGTGCGAAAGGTCCTTGTTTCAGAAGGGATTCAGCAAACCAATCATGTGACCGCGGAACGGTTTACCGGAAGCGGAGATGTGTCCTCATGAAAAACGTGGCCATTGTGGGTGACGGCGGACACGGAAAGGTGATCAGAGAGCTGATAAACGCCCGCTCAGATACGAGCTTAGCCGCGGTGCTGGATGATAAATTCAAAACGTTCGAAGGCGGAAAAGAATGGTACACAGGACCGCCGGAAGCCGTTACTGAACTGCGCAGGCTCATTCCTGATGTGCTGTTTCTGATTGCTGTTGGGAATAACAGTGTCAGAAAACAGCTGGCGGTGCGACTGGGACTGAGGAAAGATGATTTTATTACATTGATTCACCCGTCAGCCATCGTCAGCAAGTCGGCTGTCATCGGGGAAGGGACAGTGATTATGGCGGGCGCGATCATTCAGGCGGATGCGCGCATCGGCGCTCATTGCATCATCAATACGGGTGCAGTGGCAGAGCACGACAATCAAATCAGCGATTACGTTCATCTGTCCCCGCGTGTCACGCTGTCAGGAGCGGTTTCCGTTCAGGAAGGCGCTCACGTCGGAACTGGTGCATCCGTCATACCGCAGATCACAATCGGGGCTTGGAGCATTGTCGGCGCCGGCTCCGCGGTGATCCGTCCCATACCGGACAGGGTAACGGCGGCCGGTGCTCCGGCACGCATCATTTCTTCCATTCAAACATCAAACAAAGGATGATTCTATGCATAAAAAAATCTACTTATCTCCCCCTCATATGAGCGGCAGGGAGCAGCACTATATTTCAGAAGCCTTTCGCTCAAACTGGATCGCGCCGCTTGGGCCGCTCGTGAATTCATTTGAAGAACAGCTGGCAGAACGAGTCGGTGTAAAAGCAGCAGCTGCGGTCAGCTCTGGAACGGCGGCGATTCATCTGGCCCTGCGTTTGCTTGAGGTAAAAGAAGGTGACAGCGTGTTTTGCCAGTCCTTCACATTTGTAGCAACCGCCAATCCGATTTTATATGAAAAAGCGGTGCCCGTCTTTATTGATTCTGAGCCTGATACGTGGAATATGTCGCCGACAGCCCTTGAAAGAGCATTGGAGGAAGCGAAAAGAAACGGAACACTGCCAAAAGCGGTTATTGCCGTCAATCTATATGGGCAGAGCGCGAAAATGGATGAAATCGTAAGCCTGTGTGATGCATACGGAGTTCCTGTCATTGAGGACGCAGCCGAATCTCTCGGCACAGTCTATAAAGGGAAGCAAAGCGGAACGTTCGGGCGCTTCGGCATTTTTTCATTTAACGGGAACAAAATCATTACCACATCAGGGGGAGGGATGCTCGTTTCAAATGATGAAGCCGCAATGGAAAAAGCAAGATTTCTCGCTTCGCAGGCACGAGAGCCGGCTGTTCATTATCAGCACAGTGAAATTGGACATAATTACCGGCTGAGCAATATCTTAGCCGGCGTCGGCATTGCCCAGCTTGAGGTGCTGGATGAGCGAGTGGAAAAAAGAAGGACCATTTTCACGAGATACAAAAATGCGCTCGGTCACATAGACGGCGTCCGCTTTATGCCGGAGTACGCAGCCGGCGTATCCAATCGCTGGCTCACCACGCTCACACTTGATAACGGGCTCAGCCCATATGACGTAGTTCAACGTCTTGCTGAAGAAAACATTGAAGCCCGTCCGCTGTGGAAGCCGCTCCATACCCAGCCGCTGTTCAATCCGGCTTTATTTTATACTCATGAAGATACAGGAAGCGTATGCGAAGATTTGTTCAAGCGAGGAATCTGTCTCCCATCGGGGTCCAATATGACAGAAGATGAGCAAGACTGGGTCATTGAAGTGCTACTGCACTTATTCCAAACTGCCGAGGTGAAGAAATGGACAGCAAGCATTCGATGATCAGCCTAAAACAGAAACTGTCCGGGCTGCTCGACGTCATTCCGAAACAATCAGAGATTATATATGCTGACTATCCTCTATATGGGAATGTAGGGGATTTATTTATTATGAAAGGAACAGAAGCCTTCTTTAAAGAACACGGGATTCGGGTCAGAAAACGCTGGAATCCTGACAATTTTCCAGTCGGGCGAAAGCTTGATCCGAATCTGATCATCGTCTGCCAGGGAGGCGGAAACTTCGGGGATCTGTATCCGTACTATCAAGGCTTTAGAGAGAAAATCGTTCAAACCTATCCGAACCACAAAATTGTGATCCTGCCGCAATCGATTTATTTTCAAAACAAAGACAACCTCAAACGGACGGCAGAGATATTTTCTAAGCATGCGAACCTTCACATCATGACAAGGGAAAAAGCCTCCTATGCTACGGCACAGGCCTATTTTACAACAAATCACATTCAGCTTCTGCCTGATATGGCTCATCAGCTGTTTCCCGTCATTCCCACGCAGCAGCCGTCCAATCAAAAGCTGAGATTTATCCGAACAGATCATGAAGCAAACCAGGCGCTTCAGGAACACACAGAAGCGGAAAGCTACGACTGGCGCACGGTGCTGTCAGCTTCAGACCGCCGGACGATTGCTTTTCTGCAAACGCTGAACGTCCTGAATAAAAAAGCAGGCAACCCTTTGCCCATTGCGTATATATGGGGAAAATACTCGGATTATATCGTCCAAAAAGCCATTCGGTTTTTCAGCCGTTACGAATCGGTGGAAACGTCAAGGCTGCACGGACACATCTTGTCCTCTCTTCTTCAAAAAGAAAACACGGTCATTGATAATTCCTATGGGAAAAACGCCAATTACTTTCATACCTGGATGGAAGGAGTGCCGAGCACCCGGCTCATCCAGAACGCCTCAAAGAAGGAAAACCTTCCTGCTCACATGTGAGCGGAAGGTTTATTTTGATTCTCCACGTTTGACTTTGTTGTATGCTTCATCTAAATGCTGAATCCGTTTCAGGACAACTGCGTTTTTCGTCAGCTGGTCCTGCACGAGTGTTGAGACAACGGAACGGTAGTAGCTGTTCATCGCGTGGATTTTATCCTCAGACTGATTCATTTCAATATGCTGTTTTAAATTCTCAATAAAATAAGGGACGGAAAAAAGTTCAGACATTTCTTTGGCAGCTCCTTTTTCATAAATGTATACGGTGTGATCTCAATCATGTACAATGAAGAAAGGGGAGTGAGCATGATGGATATGAAACTTCAGCAAGTACAAGTATTAAAGCCTCAACTGACACAGGAGCTCAGGCAGGCCATCACGCTGCTTGGCTATCATTCGGCAGAACTCGCCGAGTACATTGATGAGCTCTCACTGGAAAACCCTCTTATTGAACGAAAGGAAACAGACACACCGCCACTATCTTACCATAAAACAAACAAAAACAGGATGAATGCACAGGAAGCGGGCCTTCAATTAAGTAATCCGCAAAAAACATTGCAGGATGCGTTAAAACAGCAGTCACTCGATATGAATCTGACCAACACTGAAAAAAAGATTTTTAATTATCTGATTCATTCGCTTGATTCAAACGGGTACTTGGAAGAAGATGTGGAGGAGGCAGCACGGCGCCTATCTGTATCGGCTAAGGAAACGGAGGCTGTTTTGGCAAAACTCCAGTCATTAGAACCGGCTGGAATCGGTGCGAGATCTTTGCAGGAATGCATCCTTCTTCAATTACAGCGGCTGCCGAACAGAAATGAACAAGCGGAAATGCTGGTTTCAGCTCATTTTGATGCTTTTGCGCAAAAAAAATGGAAAGCGCTTTCAGTAGAGACGGGAATTCCGCTTCATACCATTCAAGATATCTCAGATGATATCGCGGCTCTTCATCCTAGACCTGGCCTTCTGTTTGCCCGGCCAGAGCAAGATGTGTATATTGAGCCTGATATTTTTATCACCGTAAAAAACGGGCACATTGCAGCGGAACTGAATACCCGCTCGTTTCCCGAGATCGATCTGCATCCGCAGTACAGAACGCTTTTATCATCCGGCTCCTGTCAGGATACTGTCTCCTATTTATCTGCGAAATATCAGGAGTGGCGCTGGCTGAGCCGCGCGCTGCGGCAGCGAAAACAGACAATCACGAGAATTATCAATGAACTGATCACACGCCAAAAGGATTTCTTTCTGAAAGGGCGAAGCGCAATGAAGCCGCTGACTCTCAGAGAGGTGGCGGACTGTCTAAGCCTTCATGAATCAACTGTGAGCCGGGCCATTAAAGGGAAAACAATACAAACGCCTTACGGGCTGTTTGAGATGAAACTCTTTTTCTCAGCAAAAGCCGAGGCTTCAGGAGAGGGAGATGCGTCGAATTATGCAGTCAAAATGCATCTGGAAGACCTGATCAATCAAGAGGACAAAACAAAACCGCTTTCAGATCAAAAGCTTGTCGATTTGCTGTATGAACAACACGGCATCCAAATCTCGAGACGCACCGTGGCAAAATATCGCGATCAAATGAATATTCCTTCATCGGCAGCGAGAAAGCGATATAAATAAAATCCTCCCTAGACGGGAGGATTTTTTTAAGGAATCATCCAGCTGAATACGTGATGCTGCAAAAAGGTGATGATACAGACGAGCAGCAGCAAAAACAGACTGTGTTTAATGGTAAAGCGGAAAAGATCTGACTCCTTTCCAGCGAGTCCTACGGCGGCGCACGCCACCGCTATCGACTGCGGCGAAATCATTTTTCCTGTGACACCGCCTGAAGAGTTGGCGGCGACAGACAGAACAGGGTCCATACCGACCGATAACGCGGTGACTTTCTGCAGGTTGCCGAACAGCAGGTTGGCGGAAGTATCCGAGCCGGTAATGAAGACGCCGAGCCAGCCGAGGACGGGCGAAAAAAAGGTAAACATCGAACCTGTCAGCGCGAGTGTCATCCCGAGTGTCGTGCTCATTCCCGAGGAGTTGGTGACATAGGCAAAACCAACGACAGAAGCAATGGTCAAAATCGGAAGCTTCAATTCTTGGACTGTTTCTTTAAAAACGGTTCCCCAGTCTTTCCATGAAATCGCCGTGATGAACTTTGACAGCACTGCGGCAATCAATATCGCGGTGCCGGCTGAACCAAGCACCTCCAGCTTGTAAACCGCTTCAATCGGCGTACCGTCAGCATTGACAATCTGATTGTTCAAAAAAGGCACACCTGGGGCAAAAGTCAGTTTTTCTCCAACTGCATTGAGCCACTTCAAGAACACCGCAGAGCCTTCATAATGCCCGGTCAGTGCAGATTTGACAGATGGAATGCCCCATACGGAAATCATCGCCGTCAGCAGCAGAAATGGCGACCAAGCCTTAAAAATCTGTCCGCTGCTGTACGCAGGCGCCGCCGGATTTGTGCGCGCCGTTTCAATTGAGGCGGCCGACTCTTGTTCACCGGCAAACCGGAATGTTGTTTTCGGCTTCCACCATTTCAAAAACACAGCAAGTGCAGCCATTGAAACAAGAGCTGACAAAACATCGGGCAGCTCAGGCCCTAAAAAATTGGAACTGAGATATTGAACAACAGCAAAGGAAACACCAGATACGAGAATCGCCGGCCAGATCTCCAAGGCTTTCCTGAACCCGCTCATGATGATGATTAAATAAAGAGGAATAAATACGGATAAAAACGGCAGCTGCCGCCCGACCATTTGCGAAATCTCCATCGCCGGAATCCCTGTCGGCCCTTCTACGGCTGTAATTGGAATCCCAATCGCCCCAAAGGCAACCGGCGCCGTATTGGCGATCAAACAGATCCCCGCAGCATAAAGAGGATTAAAGCCGAGACCGACCAGCAGCGCGGCAGAAATGGCGACCGGCGCTCCAAAGCCTGCTGCCCCTTCTAAAAAAGCCCCGAATGAAAAAGCGATCAAGAGAGCTTGAAGCCGTCGGTCATCAGTAATCGAGAGAACAGAGCTGCGAATGATATCAAACTGTCCCGTTTTCACAGTGATTTTATACAAAAAAACAGACGTCACAATGATCCAGCCGATCGGCAACAATCCGTATACGGCTCCTTGTGTCGCGGACATCAGAGCTTTTTCCGCCGGCATACGATAAACCAATACAGCAATGATAAGGGCGATCCCCAATGTGGCCAAGCCTGCTGTATACCCCTTCATCCGTTTAATTGCGAGTGCCCAAAAAAAGAAAATAATCGGTACAAGTGCGGCAAGCGCTGATAATAGCAAATTTCCCCCTATAGGCGTATATGCCTGTGTCCATTGCATCCCAAACCCCTCCTTGAAACATAAACTGGCGCTATATGTAAGCGGTTTCTATAGATGATATGATCATCTGATGACTGGGTAATAAGACCAGTTACCTAGCATTATATTTTGAAAAAAATCAAAGTACAAGACTTTTTGACAAAATAGTCAAAATCTTTTGGCGGCCCACAAAACAGAGTATAATAGATCGTAAACAGCCAGACCTACAAGTTACGGGGTGAATTGCATTGAAATATAAACAGATTAAAACAAAAAAAATATATGAAGAAGTAGCGGATGCCCTATTAGATATGATCAAAAACGGCGAATTGAAGCCGGGGGATAAACTGGACTCTGTTCAGGCGCTTGCTGAGAGCTTTCAAGTCAGCCGTTCAGCGGTTCGCGAAGCACTTTCTGCGCTAAAAGCGATGGGGCTTGTCGAAATGAAACAGGGAGAAGGCACGTATCTGAAGGAATTTGAGCTCAATCAAATTTCTCAGCCGCTCTCAGCCGCCCTTCTGATGAAAAAAGAGGACGTCAAGCAGCTGCTTGAGGTCAGAAAACTGCTTGAAATCGGCGTGGCTTCACTAGCGGCTGAAAAAAGGACAGAAGCAGATCTCGAAAGAATTCAGGATGCACTAAAGGAAATAGGCAGCATTGAAGCGGACGGGGAGCTGGGAGAGAAAGCAGACTTTGCATTTCATCTTGCGCTTGCGGACGCTTCTCAAAATGAACTTCTTAAACACTTGATGAATCACGTGTCCTCATTGCTGCTGGAAACAATGAGGGAAACGAGGAAAATCTGGCTGTTTTCCAAGAAGACCTCCGTTCAGCGGCTGTATGAGGAGCACGAACGGATTTACAATGCTGTGGCTGCCGGGAACGGTGCACAGGCGGAAGCCGCCATGCTGGCGCATTTGACGAATGTGGAAGATGTGCTTTCGGGATATTTCGAGGAAAATGTGCAATAACCAACTCATTTCCCGGGCAATTCCGCCGGTTCCGAATGGCACGAACAACTGAGACTGAGCCGCAAATGGTTCAGTCTTTTTACATGAGGCAGCCAGAGGGCTTTGTGCACTTGACATTTGCGAAAAAGAAAGTAAAATATTTTACTAAAACAATGCGAGCTGAATAATGGAGGCAGATGCAATGGCGACAATTAAAGATATCGCGCAGGAAGCGGGATTTTCAATCTCGACCGTTTCCCGCGTTTTAAATAACGATGAAAGCCTTTCTGTTCCTGATGAAACACGGGAGAAAATCTATGAAGCGGCGGAAAAGCTCAATTACCGCAAAAAAACAGTAAGGCCGCTGGTGAAACATATTGCGTTTTTATATTGGCTGACAGATAAAGAAGAATTAGAAGATGTCTATTTTAAAACGATGAGATTAGAAGTAGAGAAACTGGCGAAAGCATTCAATGTCGATATGACCACTTATAAAATAGCGGATGGAATCGAGAGCATTCCTGAACATACGGAAGGGTTTATTGCCGTCGGCACATTTTCAGATGAAGAGCTGGCTTTCCTCAGAAATCTCACTGAAAACGGCGTGTTCATCGATTCAACTCCTGATCCCGATCATTTTGACTCGGTAAGGCCCGATTTGGCACAAATGACAAGGAAGACGGTAAACATCCTGACTGAGAAGGGGCATAAGAGCATCGGTTTTATCGGCGGCACTTACAAAAATCCGAATACCAATCAGGATGAAATGGACATCCGTGAACAAACCTTCAGATCCTATATGAGGGAAAAAGCCATGCTGGACGAGCGCTATATTTTCTGTCATCGCGGATTCTCTGTAGAAAACGGCTACCGCCTGATGTCAGCAGCGATCGACACATTAGGCGATCAGCTTCCGACTGCTTTTATGATTGCAGCGGACCCGATTGCAGTGGGCTGTCTGCAAGCCCTGAACGAAAAAGGGATTGCCATACCAAACAGGGTAAGCATTGTGAGTATCAACAACATCAGCTTCGCGAAGTATGTCTCGCCTCCTCTGACGACGTTTCATATTGATATACATGAATTATGTAAAAATGCTGTTCAATTACTGCTTGAACAAGTGCAGGACAAGAGAAGAACGGTAAAAACATTATATGTGGGCGCAGAATTAATCGTCAGGAAGAGTATGAATGAAGAATGACTTAGGACACTAAGTCATTTTTATTTAAGTAAAAAAATTTACTCTATGAGGTAAATAGTTTGTTTACACATTTTCTCAAGCGTGCTATATTATTTTAAAAGCGCTTTCATTCATATCGAAAGGGTGACAATCAATGAAAAAGGCAAAAAGGTGTTCCGTATTCATGCTCTGCGCAGCTGTCAGTTTATCCTTGGCGGCTTGCGGCCCAAAGGAAAGCAGCAGCGCCAAATCGAGTTCAAAAGGGTCAGAGCTTGTTGTATGGGAGGATAAAGAAAAGAGCATCGGCATTAAAGCCGCCGTTGCTGCGTTTGAAAAAGAGCATGATGTGAAGGTCAAAGTCGTTGAAAAACCGTATGCCAAGCAGATTGAAGATTTGCGAATGGACGGACCGGCCGGCACAGGCCCTGACGTGTTAACAATGCCAGGAGACCAAATCGGAACCGCTGTCACGGAAGGATTACTCAAGGAATTACATGTCAAAAAAGACGTTCAATCACTTTATACTGACGCTTCCATTCAGTCTCAAATGGTAGATCAAAAGCTTTATGGACTGCCAAAAGCGGTCGAAACGACTGTCCTTTTTTACAACAAAGATCTCATCTCCGAAAAGGAATTGCCCAAAACGCTGGAAGAGTGGTACGACTATTCCAAAAAGACTGCTGATGGCAGCAAATTTGGCTTTTTAGCCCTATTCGATCAAATTTATTATGCAGAAAGTGTGATGAGCGGATATGGCGGATACATTTTTGGAAAGGCCAAAGATGGGAGCTATAACCCGTCAGATATTGGAATCAATAATGAAGGAGCTGTCAAAGGTGCGGCGCTGATTCAGAAGTTTTACAAAGATGGCTTGTTCCCGGCTGGCATTATTGGAGAACAAGGGATTAACGTATTGGAATCGCTGTTCACAGAAGGAAAAGCCGCCGCAATTATTTCTGGTCCATGGAATGTAGAAGCCTTTTCGAAAGCAGGAATCAATTATGGCATTACGAAACTGCCGAAGCTGGAAAATGGGAAAAACATGAGCTCCTTTATCGGCGTCAAAAGCTACAACGTCAGTGCATTTTCAAAGAATGCAGAGCTGGCGCAAGAATTAGCCGTTTTCCTGGCAAATGAAAAAAATTCTAAAACACGATATGAAGAGACGAAAGAAGTTCCTGCTGTGAAATCCCTAGCCAATGACCCGGCTATTATGAAAAGCGAGGCGGCACGGGCAGTTACTGAACAATCCCGTTTCTCAGAGCCAACACCAAATATTCCGGAAATGAATGAAATATGGACGCCGGCTGATTCAGCATTACAGACGGTTGCAACAGGGAAGGCAGATCCGAAACAAGCATTGGATCAAGCAGCTGAAACGGCCAAAGGACAAATTAAGGCAAAGCACAGCGGAAAATAAAGAGAAAGCTAGATTTATATTGTAAGAGAGGTGAAAACGGTGCAGCATCGTCAAGTCGCTTTGTTGCTTTCTATCATTCCGGGACTCGGGCAATTTTATAACAAGCAATGGATAAAAGGTATTGTCTTTCTTTTCTTAGGCGCATCGTTTTTTGCGGTCTTTGGGAATTTGCTCAATATGGGGTTTTGGGGAATCTTTACACTGGGAACAGAAGTGCCGCGGGATAATTCCGTTTTTCTGCTGGCGGAAGGAATTATTGCTGTCATCGTGACCTGCTTTGGCCTTGCGGTGTATTATGTGAATCTTCGCGATGCGTTCCAAAGCGGAAAACAGCGTGATGAAAATAAGCCATTAAGTTCCTTAAAGGAACAATACCAACATATCATTTCTGAGGGCTATCCTTATGTCGTCAGCGGCCCATCTTTGTTTATTTTAATTTTCGCCGTGATCTTTCCTATCTTATTCAGCTTTGCATTAGCGTTTACAAACTATGATTTGTATCATTCTCCTCCTGCAAAATTAATTGATTGGGTCGGTTTTCAAACGTTCGCAAATATTTTCACAGTTGATATTTGGAGGTCGACTTTTTTTGATGTACTGGCTTGGACGGTGGTTTGGACACTTGCTGCATCCACACTGCAAGTCAGCTTGGGGATTTTTCTCGCGATCATTGTGAACCAGAAAGACCTTCGGTTTAAACGTTTTTTTCGGACGATTCTGATTTTGCCATGGGCCGTTCCCGGTTTTGTGACGATTTTAATTTTTGCGGGACTGTTTAATGATAGTTTCGGTGCGATGAATCACGACATCTTGGCTTTCTTCGGGATAGATCCGCTTCCGTGGATGACAGATGCCAATTGGTCGAGGCTTGCGTTGATTCTCATGCAGGGCTGGCTCGGATTTCCGTACATCTTTCTCGTCTCAACAGGCGTATTGCAATCCATCCCGGACGATCTGTATGAAGCAGCTACGATTGATGGCGCTTCTGTCTTTTCAAAGCTGAGATACATCACGCTTCCGATGGTGTTCATTGCAATGGCTCCGATTATCATTACTCAGTTTACGTTTAACTTTAATAACTTTAATATTATCTATCTATTCAATGGCGGAGGTCCGGCTGTAACCGGATCAACAGCCGGCGGGACAGATATCCTCGTTTCATGGATTTATAAATTGACAATGCAGTCAAGCCAATATTCACTTGCTGCGGCTTTAACCATTTTATTATCTGTATTTGTTATCTCCATCGCATTGTGGCAGTTCAGACAGACAAAGTCTTTTAAAGAGGAGGCATAAGGCATGCTGGCAGATATGAAGGTCAGAAAATATATCCGTCTCCTTTTCTCTTACTTGTTGCTAGCCTTTATGGCGGTCATCATTGTTTATCCTCTCCTTTGGACGGCAGGCGCAAGCTTTAATCCTGGCAACAGCTTAATCAGTACATCCATCATTCCGAAGCATCCGACATTCGACCATTACAAGGAATTATTTGCGGGCAAAGAAAGCCTTCAATATGTGCAGTGGTATGTCAACTCAATGAAGATCAGCCTGTTTACAATGGCAGGGTCTTTGCTCTGTGTGACATTTACAGCCTATGCGTTTTCGCGTTTTCGCTTCAAAGGCAGGAAATACGCTTTAACGCTCTTTTTATTGCTGCAGATGATTCCTCAGTTTTCAGCTTTAATTGCCTTGTTTGTGCTGGCGCAAATCTTGGGAATGATCAATAGCCATTGGCTGCTAATCTTGCTTTATATCGGCGGCCTGATCCCGATGAATACGTATTTGATGAAAGGGTACATGGATTCCATTCCGATGGATTTAGACGAAAGCGCCAAGATTGACGGTGCCAGCAGCACCAGAATCTTCTTCCAGATCATTCTGCCATTATCAAAACCGATGGCGGCAGTCGTGGCCATGAACGGCTTTACCGGTCCGCTCGGAGATTTTGTGCTGTCCTCAACCATATTGAGAACGCCTGAATCATATACATTGCCCGTCGGTCTATTCAATTTAGTGAATGATGTCATGGGGGCCAGCTATACGACATTTGCGGCCGGAGCCCTGCTTATCAGCATACCGGTTGCCGTCATCTTTATCATGCTGCAAAAGAATTTTGTGTCCGGATTAACCGCAGGCGGAACGAAGGGCTAAGAGAAAAAGGAGGAGAATGTGATGTCAAAGCTTGAAAAAACGCACGTAACCGAAGCGAAATTTATGCTTCATGGGGGAGACTACAACCCCGATCAGTGGCTGGATCGGCCCGATATTTTAGCTGACGATATCAAACTGATGAAGCTTTCTCATACGAATACGTTTTCTGTCGGCATTTTTGCATGGAGCGCACTTGAGCCGGAGGAGGGTGTATATCAATTTGAATGGCTGGATGATATTTTTGAGCGGATTCACAGTATAGGCGGCCGGGTCATATTAGCAACGCCGAGCGGAGCCCGTCCGGCCTGGCTGTCGCAAACCTATCCGGAAGTTTTGCGCGTCAATGCCTCCCGCGTCAAACAGCTGCACGGCGGAAGGCACAACCACTGCCTCACATCTAAAGTCTACCGAGAAAAAACACGGCACATCAACCGCTTATTAGCAGAACGATACGGACATCACCCGGCGCTGTTAATGTGGCACATTTCAAACGAATACGGGGGAGATTGCCACTGTGATTTATGCCAGCATGCTTTCCGGGAGTGGCTGAAATCGAAATATGACAACAGCCTCAAGGCATTGAACCATGCGTGGTGGACTCCTTTTTGGAGCCATACGTTCAATGACTGGTCACAAATTGAAAGCCCTTCGCCGATCGGTGAAAATGGCTTGCATGGCCTGAATTTAGATTGGCGCCGGTTCGTCACCGATCAAACGATTTCGTTTTATAAAAATGAAATCATTCCGCTGAAAGAACTGACGCCTGATATCCCTATCACAACGAATTTTATGGCTGACACACCGGATTTGATCCCGTATCAGGGCCTCGACTACAGCAAATTTGCAAAGCATGTCGATGTCATCAGCTGGGACGCTTATCCTGTCTGGCACAATGACTGGGAAAGCACAGCTGATTTGGCGATGAAGGTCGGCTTTATCAACGACCTGTACCGAAGCTTGAAGCAGCAGCCTTTCTTATTAATGGAGTGTACGCCAAGCGCGGTCAATTGGCATAACGTCAACAAGGCAAAGCGCCCGGGCATGAATCTGCTGTCATCCATGCAAATGATTGCCCACGGTTCGGACAGCGTTCTCTATTTCCAATACCGCAAATCACGGGGGTCATCAGAAAAATTACACGGAGCGGTTGTGGATCATGACAATAGCCCGAGGAACCGCGTCTTTCAAGAAGTGGCCAAGGTAGGCGAGACATTGGAACGGCTGTCCGAAGTTGTCGGAACGAGGAGGCCGGCTCAAACCGCTATTTTATATGACTGGGAAAATCATTGGGCGCTCGAGGATGCTCAGGGGTTTGCGAAGGCGACAAAACGTTATCCGCAAACGCTTCAGCAGCATTACCGCACCTTCTGGGAACACGATATCCCTGTCGACGTCATCACGAAAGAACAAGACTTTTCACCATATAAACTGCTGATCGTCCCGATGCTGTATTTAATCAGCGAGGACACCATTTCCCGTTTAAAAGCGTTTACGGCTGACGGCGGCACCTTAGTCATGACGTATATCAGCGGGATTGTGAATGAGCATGACTTAACATACACAGGCGGATGGCATCCGGATCTTCAAGCTATATTTGGAGTTGAGCCTCTTGAAACGGACACCCTGTATCCGAAGGATCGAAACGCTGTCAGCTACCGCAGCCAAATATATGAAATGAAGGATTATGCAACCGTGATTGATGTAAAGACTGCTTCAGTGGAAGCGGTGTATCAAGAAGATTTTTATGCGCGCACGCCAGCGGTCACAAGCCATGTGTATCAGCAAGGCAAGGCGTATTTTATCGGCGCGCGTTTGGAGGATCAATTTCAGCGTGATTTCTATGAGGGTCTGATCAAAGACCTGTCTCTTTCTCCAGTTTTTCCGGTTCGGCACGGAAAAGGCGTCTCCGTACAAGCGAGGCAGGATCAGGACAATGATTATATTTTTGTCATGAATTTTACGGAAGAAAAACAGCTGGTCACGTTTGACCAGAGTGTGAAGGACATGATGACAGGAGACATATTGTCAGGCGACCTGACGATGGAAAAGTATGAAGTGAGAATTGTCGTAAACACACATTAGGCTGATGCTCCGCTCGATATGGGCGGATTCTTTTTTCTATAGAATGAAACCGCTTACTAAGTCTTGGGGGGATGAAATCATGAAAAGCAAAGTGAAAATGTTCTTTGCGGCTGCCATCGTGTGGAGTGCATGTAGTTCAACAGGATATGCCGCTGCCATTGAGAAGGAGAAGCACGTGTCAGAGCTTCGGGCAGAGGATCTTTTTGTTAAAAAAGTAGAGGGGATGAACAAGGATTTTATCAAAGGGGCAGATGTATCCAGCGTTATTGCTTTGGAAAACAGCGGTGTCACCTTTTATAATACAAGCGGAAAACGCCAGGACATCTTTACAACCTTAAAACAGGCTGGGGTCAACTACGTTCGCGTCCGCATCTGGAATAACCCGTATGATTCAAATGGCAATGGATATGGCGGGGGAAACAATGATGTTCAAAAAGCCATCGAAATCGGAAAAAGAGCGACAGCGAACGGAATGAAGGTGTTGGCCGACTTTCACTACTCTGATTTCTGGGCCGATCCAGCGAAACAAAAGGTGCCCAAAGCCTGGGCGAATCTCAGCTTTGAAGCAAAAAAAGCAAAGCTCTATGAGTATACGAAACAAAGCCTGCAAAAGATGATCAAGGAAGGCGTTGACATCGGCATGGTTCAGGTCGGAAATGAAACAACAGGAGGATTTGCCGGTGAGACTGATTGGACGAAGATGTGTCAATTATTTAATGAAGGAAGCCGAGCGGTCAGGGAGACAAATTCAAATATTTTGGTCGCCCTGCATTTTACCAATCCTGAAACGGCTGGAAGGTATTCATTTATTGCGGAAACACTCAGCAAAAACAAAGTGGATTATGATGTGTTTGCGAGCTCCTATTATCCTTTCTGGCATGGCACATTACAAAATTTGACCTCCGTGCTGAAGGCTGTTGCCAATACGTACGGCAAAAAAGTCATGGTGGCGGAGACATCGTACACCTATACCGCTGAGGATGGCGATGGGCATGGAAATACAGCACCAAAAAGCGGGCAGACGCTGCCATATCCAATTTCTGTTCAAGGCCAGGCAACTGCAGTAAGAGATGTAATGGAGGCAGTGGCGAATACGGGCAAAGCAGGACTTGGTGTTTTCTACTGGGAGCCGGCGTGGATTCCGGTCGGGCCGAAGACACAGATAGAGAAAAACAAAGTGTTATGGGAAACATACTGGTCAGGGTGGGCTTCCAGCTACGCTGCTGAATACGACCCTGAAGACGCCGGGAAGTGGTATGGGGGAAGTGCTGTAGATAATCAAGCTTTATTTGATTTTAATGGACACCCGCTGCCTTCCTTGCAGGTGTTTCAATATGCGGAGTCAGGACATATTCCAAAGAAACGCTGAAACAAAAAATCCATGAGATGTAACAAATCATTGTTATGTCTCATGGATCATTTTATTTTACATCAACTAATATAAAACATTCGTCATCACTCTTATGATGCGCTTCCTTTTGATGCTGCAGTGATGTAAGGATTTTCTCCTTCAGGTCAGCGATTGGCGAATCAGGATGATCCTTTAGTAAATCAAATAAATAACATGAAGCCGTAGGATCCATCACGCCATCCGTATACAGAAGCAATCTTCCATCCTCCGTGTATGAAAGGCTGCTTGACTGAAACTCTAAGTCTTCAAACATCCCGATCGGAGGCGAGGTCGCGTGAAGCAGCTGTTGAGTTCCGCTATCGTCCTGCCAAAGTGCCGGCGGATGCCCTGCGTTGACATAATCAATTCTTTGCCGTGCTATATCAATCTCGAGATAAATAGCAGTGCAATAATGTCTTGCTTCCTCATCATTTTGAAACAAGCTGTGAAGGTGCCGGTCCAATTCCTTCATAACTTTAACGGGGCTGAGACCTTGCGTGATCTGGCGCTGGAACAAAGGATGAAGAGACATCGTAATCAATGCAGATGAAATTCCGTGCCCCATCACATCAAGGATAATAATGCCGTAACGGTGTTCATCGATTTGATAATATCCGTAAAGATCACCTGACAATTCACTCGATGCGTTGTAATAAGAGTCAATCTGAACCTGATCGTTTACAATCGGTTCAGTCAACGAGTTTTTCTGGATCTTTCTGGCGAGTTCAAGCTCTCTTTTGGTGTTTAATTTAAATTGTTGATTTTGTTTGTTGATCTCAAGAAGTTCTTCTTGTTTTGCTTTCAGCGTTTCCAAGGCAATTTCTAACTCCGCATTGGCTTTCTGTTTGGCAAGCAAAGCTTCCTGAGCCTCATTTCTGGCTATCAGCAGCTCATTTTCATATTCATTTCGCTTTCGCATTGGAATAAGAACACAATCAAAGACAGAAGCCCCGCTATCGTGTCTCGCAATAGCATTGATAAGGACGGGAATTTCTTCTCCATCTCTTGCTTTCAAGGAAATGTATATTTCTTCGATGTGATGCTCCAATTTCAAAAGCGGAAAAAAATAAAGCTGGCAGAAAAGCTGTGCGGGAATGGTCAACATCATATTCATGTGCTGGCCGATAACCTGCTCCGGTTCATAATCCAGAATCTTGATAAGGGTGCGGTTGGCAGCTATGATCGACCCCTCTTCTGACAAAGCGAGGAAACCGCATGGTGCATCATTCAATTGTTTGTCCATCTAAGAGGGTCACCTCTATCCCTTTCGTTCCTATATCACACGTGTGCTTTTAAATAATCGCCGATCAGCTGTATCGTCTCATCTGGATGGCTCATATGAGGGCAATGTCCGCGAGCCTCCATTTGTTTCAGACTGCTATAAGGCAGATGCTGATGCATATACTTACCTACTGTTGCAGGTGCGATGATATCATCTGCACATTGGAGAATAAGAGAGGGAACCGTTACCTTCGAAAGATCCTCTCGGTGATCAGAAAAAAACGCCGCTTTCGCGAATTGGCGGGCAATGACAGGATCAGTAGAACAAAAACGGCTTTCAAGCTCTTCCTTAATTTCAGGCCGATCTGGCTGATTCAGAACGGTTGCCGCAAATACAGTTGCCCAGCCGATATAATTTTTCTCCATCATCTCCAGCAAGCCAAGGAGCTGCTCCTTTTCAAATCCTCCGTAATACTCAGGCGGATCATTCAAATAGCAAGGAGAAGGCCCCACCATCACCAGATGGGAAAAAAGCTCCGGGCGGCGGATGGATGCAAGCATCCCAATCAAGGCCCCGACGGAGTGACCCACAAACACGGTTTCCTTCAGATCTAAAGCTTCACAAACATCAAGAACATCCTGGGCATAGCCGTCAAGTGTCTGGTAACGATTCAGGTCATATGCGCGCAAATCTGAATGTCCCGAACCGACGTAATCAAATAAAATCACCCGATGATCTTCTTCAAAGGCAGGTGCCACGGCATTCCACACGCTTTGATCGCATCCAAAACCAGGTGCGAACATGATAGATGCTTTGCCGCTGCCTTTCACCTTCACATGATTTCTAGACAAAATCGCTTCGTTCATGATTGGCTCCTTTCAGCCGGAAAGTAATATAAAGTTCAATAGATCTATCATAACACTCGGATGGTTTGAAGAGTGTATCTTTCTATGAATGTCACAGCAGTTTAAAAGAAAGAGGACATGGGAGATAGAAAAGGTGGATGAATTGGAAGATGCAGGAGGAGGATTGCCTAGATACCGGGGTGAGTAAGAAAATGACATTTGTCACTTCATCATCATGACACCCCATACTAACATCGTCTTCTCCGTCATTTTACAATCAATGTAAACGATCAGGAGGTGCTCATGTGATGAAAGAAGCAGTAACAGTAAGCAACGTGACAAAACATTTCCATCGAAAAACCGCTGTAAACCACATCAGCTTCAGTATTGAAAAAGGAGAAATTGCAGCCATTCTCGGGCCAAATGGGGCAGGGAAGACGACCGTCATCTCGATGATATTAGGACTGCTGAAACCGAGTGAGGGAGAAATCAAACTATTTAACCGGGTTCCCGATGATCAACAGGTTCGTGAAAAAATAGGTGTAATGCTTCAGGAAGTAAGTGTCATGCCGGGCCTTAAGGTGGATGAAATCCTTGAACTCTTCCGGAGCTATTATCCGAATCCATTGTCCATGAAAGAACTCGTTTCGTTAACAGCACTCACCAAAGAAGATTTGAAAACAAGAGCAGAAAAATTATCCGGCGGACAAAAACGCCGTTTGAGCTTTGCTTTGGCTCTTGCCGGGAACCCGGAGCTGCTTATACTTGATGAACCGACAGTCGGCATGGATACTTCATCAAGACATCGATTCTGGCAGACCATTCACGGACTGTCGGACCAAGGAAAAACAATTATTTTTTCAACTCATTATTTACAGGAAGCAGACGATGCCGCACAGCGAATCCTATTTTTTACTGAAGGACAGCTTGTTGCAGACGGCTCACCAATGCAAATCCGCTCAAGAATTCAAAAACAGTCTGTTTCCTTTACGCTTCATCCAAGTGAATCATTGGAAAGGCTGTCTTGTCACCCGGAAGTCGAAAGAGTGATCCACGAGCATGAGAGAACCATCATCCAGACATCCAATACAGACAAAGTGTTGGCGCTGATCTTTCAAGAAAACATCCCAGCACGAGATATTCGAATTGAGCAAGCGACGCTCGATGAGGCATTTCGCCAGCTGGCTGACGGCAACAGGGAGGCGATGTGAGTGAACATGCTGCAAAAGCAAAGCATCGCTGAAATGAAAAGGGTGCTTAGGAACAAGTACTTTGTGCTTTGGTCTCTGATCATGCCGATTGCCTTTTATTATTTCTTTACAAATGTAGTGAATACCAACGTCCCTGATCAACGTGCATGGGAAGCCCATTACCTGATGTCGATGACAGTCTTCAGCGTGATGGGTTCCTCTATCATGACGCTTGGCATCCGAATGGTACAAGAACGGTCACAAGGCTGGGCCGCCTTTATCCGCCTTACGCCTCTTCAGGATCATATCTATTTATCAGCTCAGATGATCGGCCAAAGTGTCATTCACGTTTTATCGATTACCGTCATATTTCTGTTCGGCGCAATCATCAATGATATTGCCTTGTCACCGTTTGAATGGATGATGAGCGGACTGTGGATTTTGTTTGGCGCATTGCCTTTTTTAGCATTAGGCACACTAATCGGCCTCATGAGAAAAGTAGAAACAGCGGCCGGAATCAGTAATGTGCTTTATATGCTGCTGGCTTTAGGCGGAGGGATGTGGATACCGTTTGAGGTCATGCCTGACATGATGCAGAGCATTGGCCAGTGGCTTCCGTCTTATCATTTCGGGAGCGGAGCGTGGGAACTTGTCCGGGGTGGGAGTCCGACTTGGAAAAATATTCTGATATTAATCGCTTATATGATGCTCTTCATGCTACTATCTAAATACATAAGAAGAAAACAAGAAGCGGTGTAATACATGAAAAAGGCAATATCTATTTTCCCGAAGGAATTCGGGTTTTTCCCTTATATCTTTCTGGTGTATACGATTATGCCGTTCCTCTCTTTATTAAAAGAATCAGGTGTCAAACAGGGGATCGGATATGGCATGCTGCTCCTTTTTGTAGCGGCATATCGCCAGTTATTCTGCAGCGTGGGCAAAGCTTCGTTTACATATTGGCTTATCGTGCAAATGGCGGTTATTTTGATGTATAGTGTGTTTTACAATATCACCTATATATACTTAGGTTTTTTCCCGGCAAACTTTGTTGGCTATTTCAAAGAGAAAACGAATTTTAACCGTGCGTTCTGCGCTTTAATCTTTATACTGCTTTTTCCATGCCTATACCAATTTATCGCGAATTCGGTCTCGCTCCGGGAGCTTTTTTCTGTTCTCCCGTTTCTCGTCATTATGCTCATTTCTCCATTCGGCATTCGTTCTATGTTTCGGAGAATTGAGCTTGAAAATAAGCTTGCACAAGCCAACGAACAGATAAAAGAACTCTCTAAAAGAGAGGAGCGTGTTCGAATCGCCCGTGATCTTCACGATACTCTTGGCCACACCCTGTCGCTGCTTACATTAAAAAGCCAGCTCATTCAGCGGCTGGCTGCATCTGATCCAGAACGGACCAAGCTTGAGGCAAAAGAAATGGAAACCAGCTCACGATCCGCACTCAAGCAAGTTCGAGAGCTGGTTTCTGATATGAGGACGGTCACGATAACAGAGGAGCTCGTAAACATTCAGCACATATTAAGAGCGGGGAACATTACCTTTCAATACGAAGGAGCCGACGACTTTTCAGCGATATCTCCCGTCACTCAAAATATTATCAGTATGTGTATGCGGGAAGCCGTGACTAACATTATCAAGCACAGCAAAGCAACCCACTGTGCCATCACCATTTCTCAGTTTGCTGACAAAATGAGGATCGTGATACGGGATGACGGAAAGGGAGCGCCGAAGGAGAAAATGTTTGGGAATGGCCTGCGGGGAATGGAAGAACGGCTCATGCTCATTGAAGGGGGATTAACGGTTTCAGATCATAACGGAACGGTTGTGGCACTGACGATTCCGCTTATTAAAAAAGCAGAATGATTGGAGGACGAAAAGAATGATTCGTCTGTTTATTGCTGAGGACCAGCGAATGCTTTTAGGCGCTTTGGGATCTTTGCTTGATTTAGAAGAGGATATGACAGTCATCGGACAAGCATTAAACGGGGAAGAGGCGCTACATGCTATTTTGAAGCTGGAGCCGGATGTATGCATTATGGACATTGAAATGCCGGTTCGAAGCGGGCTGGATGTGGCAGAGGAATTAATGAAAAAAGGCTGCGTCAGCAAGGTCATTATTTTAACCACCTTTGCCCGCCCCGGATATTTTGAACGTGCCGTAAAGGCCGGTGCACATGGCTATCTGCTGAAAGACGGCGAAATTGACGATCTGGCCGATGCCATTCGAAAATGTGTAAAGGGAAAACGTGTCTTCAGCCCTGAGCTGACGTTTAATATGATGCGAGACGAAAATCCGCTAACCGTTAGAGAGCAAGAAATTCTGAGGCTTGCGGCTTTAGGCAAGACAACAAAAGACATTACGCTGGAGCTCTATTTATCTCAAGGCACAGTTCGAAACTATATCTCAGAAATCATCCAAAAGCTTAATGCGAAAAATCGGACAGAAGCCGCCAGCATTGCTGAGGAAAAGGGCTGGATTTAACCATATACTGCACTCCTGGGAGATCGGGAGTGTTTTTGATATGCCACAAATGAAAATATCCCTAGAAAACCCTTCCCTTCTATTATCAGAATAGTGTACGATATTCATATAGTTATTTTAACTCAGGTCATCAG
>NZ_JAVAXX010000420.1:0-4012 GCF_042709275.1 Bacillus sp. LR_5
TTAATTCTTTAAGTTCAGTACACATAATATCCTCTAAAGGATTTTCCCAATCTTCGTTTTTTATCAGTTCAATCCCATAGCTTCCGGCTGGATCACCTTCTGGGTACCACCCTACGTCAAGCAGCAAATTTTTTGTCTTATGAGAAATCTGCAGGAGATCTTGATTAAAGTCAAATAACCAAGCATCATCATTTGCCTCTAGCGTCTTAGGATCAGTATCTTTTAATGTAATATAATCAACAGTCCAACCAGCCGGTATCTTTAGCCTTAAATAATTGGGAATCTGTTGGCTTAGTGGCTGCAAACCCTCTAAAACCCCGCTTCCCACACTCCAGATTTGATATTCTAACTCTTCTAATAATTGTTCTATCTCATTAAAAGACTCATCTTCATAAATCTTATCTGTATGTAAGCCAGCTACTTTAATATGGTATTGATTATTTTCATAACTTACCTTAATAAAGGCCTTACGTTTTTCATTTTGTAGTATTAGTAATTCACATTTTTCTTGCATTCTTTTTTCTGAACATAAATTGTTCAGTACTACAGACCAGCCATTACAGATTTTTAATGGCTGTAGTTGAGAAATATGGTCTCTGCCCATCCCGCTTCTCCTTCATTATTCTAAAAAATCTGCCGATTGACAACCCAAAAAGAAGTTTAAACTATTCTAATATATCAGTAAACAAGGCACTTCTAACGTTAACCTCTATTGAAAGCTGTATACAATGAGAAACAAAAACGCCAGCCCTTGGTGTCCATAGACTGACGTTTCTTGAAAACCTCTCTTAACCTTTTTTAAAAACGATAAAATTCCCGTTAGGATAATCGCCATTCCAACCACACGGGAAATAACCCGCTTTATAAATTTCAAAAACCTTTTCAAAAAAATTATTTGTATTACCATTAATTGCTCTATTAATAGCACAATTGTTTAGGTCAGCTACTATATCCTCAAAAAAAGTCTTGAATTCAGTAGAAGCATGTCTGATGCTCTCAGAAAAAATATCTAATAATGCGTCTATATTTTCCGGCTTTTGATTATCTTCTAATTCGTAAAACCGCTCCCATACTTCACTCATTTCAATTTCCCTTATATCTTTCCATGTATACTCATCTTCTCCATATACTTCTTCATAAGCCAAGTATTCAGCCTTTTCTTGGTCATTAATTATTTGAGTAAAATTAGATACATTAACTGATTTTATAGGCTTGAAGGTTTTTGAAAATTCAACTACCTCTTCCACCAGATTATGATATTTTCCAAAATTCATTACTTGTTATACCACCTTTCCCAAAGATCAACTGTTGCTCCACCGCCTCTTTTCCAAACGGGTTTTCTTGAGGAGCTACCTTCTTTCCTTTCTAATTTATATGCTTCTAATCCTTTCTCCTTTATTTTCTTTAATTCTGTTTCTCAATAATCATCCCTCATATAAATAGGCAACCCTTTTTCTTGTAATTCTCTTAATTTTTGTTGTAAATCATATACCTGTTTTTCAATGACGTCTACACTTTGGTTAACATTAATCTCATCTAATTTTTTTCTCACAAAACTACTATAAACTGAATGATATCCCTTATGCCGTGAAGTAGCACTTATATCATCATCCGGGACCCTTAAGAAAAAGCCATTTGACGCATCATCCATATCCATTCCTAACTTCTTCAAAACAGGATGACTTCGAAACTCCTTCGGGATAATATGTTGAGCCTGATATGGAGTACGTTTTGTTGAACGTGGAAGTCCCATTTGCTCAAACATATTTTTACCTAATTTAGTTGAACTCCCCCCTGTAACCTTTCCTGGGGTCCCTGGAATTAATCTTGTGGTAGTGCTTCCACTGCTACCTCTACCCACCATCTTCACAACCCCAAGATCTTTCACAGCTTTCGTTTTCACATCAGCGTGAACAATTGGGAAAGTTGTCCCATCCGGTGTGACAGTCTTGTGGACACGAATTTTTACATTCGTCGGCACTTTGAATTCTTTTACTTGATCTAGAATCTTTCTCCCTTTTTCAACTTTTGCTACTTGTGGCGATTTAGCAAGCGGGATGCCTTTATCAATATGTTTCGCCAATGCACCGGCTCCAACCAAGCTCAATGCCGCTTCGAGCGCCCCTTGCTTCCGCTTCTCCTCAGACACTTTGTTTCCAAACATATCCCGTCCCGTGACGGCTTCTGAGAATCCGTTTGACGCAACAAGGCCGTATGCGCCCATTTCTGTCATTTTGAGAATGTCTAAGGATTTGCCTGTTTTGTAGGCATCTAAAGCGTGTTCAGCCGCGATAGCAGCTTTTCCGGTTTTGTAGATGGCTTTTCCGCCTTTGAAGGCGCGGCCTGCCCAGCCGACGACTGGTATAAATCCGGCTGCGGCCATAGCTCCTGCTGTCACACGTTCTGCGGTGGAGAGTTTTTCTCCGGTAACCGGATCAACGCCTTCAGTTGCTCTTTTATAATCATAATAGCCAGTGACTTCTCCAGTAAAGTTGCAAACTCCATCCCATGTTTTTTCGTACCATGGTTTGTTTGCTTCTTCCTCGGCTTTTTCCTGGAGACGTCTTGCTTCTGCTTGCTGGGATTTTGCATCAATATAGGTTGTTCCTTGATTTTCTACTTCAATCACGCTTTTGTAAACTTCATTGCTGTGGAAGGCTTTTTTGTCATAGTACATAGGGGATGCGCTCTTCCCATTGCTGGTGGCCTGCAT
Source organism: Bacillus sp. LR_5 (assembly GCF_042709275.1). Lineage (NCBI taxonomy): Bacteria > Bacillati > Bacillota > Bacilli > Caryophanales > Bacillaceae > Bacillus > Bacillus sp. LR_5. The sequence goes on from NZ_JAVAXX010000420.1 coordinate 2,714, forward strand.
GAGAACAGAATATTTGGTGAGCACTGCGTTGTCCAGAGATTCTAAATTTTGATATTCAGTGGTCAGGGATTCATCAAGCTTATCGACAGCTGTGATCGTGTCACGTCTGACTTTTTGGGCATCGCCCATCTTATCTGCATACTCGTCAAGCGTGTACATGTCGAGATCAATAATATCGCTGATGCCTGACAAAATAGAATCGATTTCTTCTTTATGAGCGGAGACTATCTCTGAGGCTTTCAGGTCTCCATTGGGCAGCTCATGATCCAAAAATGAAGTTTCCACATATGAATCATTCAGTTCTTGATCTTTAATATCGCCTGAAATGCCGTTTAAAAATGCAATTTGAGCAGAGACAAGCGTCAGCCAGCTGTCTACGATTTCCGCCTGTCCCTGAAAGAAATCTTTAATATTGTCCGCGCCTTTTCCTTTAAAATTATCGCCTAAATCTGCAACTCCCTGAAACGCTTTTTTCAGCGTATTCAGCTGCTCCTCAAGCGTCTCATATTGCTTTTTTCTGCTCTTCGCTTCTTCGATTAAAGATTTTGATTCAAATACTTTACTCATCGCACTGCCCTTTCTGTTCTATTTTACCGCTATCGCCTCGTCCTGCTCTTTAAGTGAATCTACGTTATCCTTTGTATCCTCGATATTTTTCTGTACCGCTTTTTTGTAATCTCCGAGCATGGTTTTGATGTTCTCCTCACGCTCATGATATTTTTTCGTATAATCGAGTGTATTTTTTCCATTGGACCCCGCGGCGCCGATTGATACGTCAGCAAGCGCATCTTTGACAGACTCTAATGTTTTGATTACAGCATCGTATTTCAATTTAATTTCTGACATAAAAAAGATCACCACAATTTAATAGATTTAATTTGATTAACAGCATCCTCCAAGAATTCTTCACCCTTAGCAAGAGTATGACCAGCAAAATTCGCTAGCTTTAATTCTTTGTCATAGAGAAATTTCATAGATTCCAACTGAATAATCTCCATCTGAATCGAAGCCATATACTCGTTATATTTATCATTCACAATCTTAGATGCTTCCGATTTCGCCTCTTCTCTTCCCTTGTCGAAATCATCGGCTTTTGTTCCCGTCCAATGCTTGCCCAATTCTGGTTTTACAATTTCTTTGATTTCAGTGATTGCCTCTTCTTGCAGTGTGTCTATGTCCTTTTTTGCTTTTTTCAGCTTTTCGATCTTGTCTTCCACGTCGGAAATTTTTCCGTTGAGCGAACTTTTGATATCCGCCAGCATACTTTCATAACCCATCTGAATCACCTCTTAATACTCA
>NZ_JAVAXX010000421.1:0-3957 GCF_042709275.1 Bacillus sp. LR_5
ATCTGTAAAATTTATTATATTTGTTCTTATGATTTGTACATTGTCAATCGGCTATACAGAATACGCGGTGATGGGTATTTTGACGTCGATTGCCAATGACTTTCATATACAGGTTTCATCCGCAGGGCTTCTTGTCACGGCTTATGCGGCAAGCGTTTGTTTGACAGGGCCGCTCGTCACCATCATTTCCGTCAAGCTTCCGAGAAAGCCTGTGCTTCTTGGGCTGATGGCGATATTTACCCTTTCAAACCTGATGAGCGCACTGGCGCCGAATTTTACGGTATTGGCCATTTCAAGAATTTTATCTGCGTCCATACACGGCGCTTTCTTCGCGATTGCCATGGTATTCGCAAGTGAAATGGTTCCGCCGGAAAAGCGTGCTGCAGCTGCTGCTTCAATGAACGGCGGACTGACAGTGGCTCTAATGCTTGGTGTTCCATTCGGCTCTTATCTCGGAGATGTCCTGAATTGGAGAGCGGTGTTTTCCATCATTACGGCACTTGGTGTCATCGGATTTTTAGGCCTTATGGCTGCCGTGCCGAACAGAAAACCAAAAGTGATCCCAATGCTTATGAATGAGTGGGGGGTTTTTAAACACAAACAAGTGCTGTTTTCCTTCGCGATTACCATTTTAGGCTATTCCGGTGTCTTTATCGCCTACACCTTTATTGAACCCATTTTGAGGCATTCAGCCGGATTCAGCACGGTTGGCATTACAGGTGCTCTCTTTGCGTATGGATTGGGAGGCGTTGCCGGGAATTTCTTTGCTGGAAAGGTACCGCTGCCTTTGCTGACTCGGACGATGATCGGCGTAATGATCGGTTTAATCGGTGTTCTGGCTGTATTTCCTTACATCGCGATTTACCCGGCTGCAGCCATTGTGGCAACGTTCCTATTCGGGGCATGCGCATTCGGCACGCCGCCTCTTTTGCAAACAAAGGTCATTTCATCATCTGAGGGCGGCACGACCATTGCCGCAGCTGTCAGCGTATCAGCATTTAACCTTGCCAATGCCCTTGGTGCATGGATCGGCGGAATGATTTTAAACGGAACAGGCTCTTATTCCTGGCTGTTTGCAGGAGGTGCGCTTATGACCGCATGCGGACTTGTGCTTTCTACCTTCGCACACTTATCAGAAAAGAAGAGCGTCTACGAATATCAAGTAAATAAAGGGTAAGAACAGCTGCAGTGTATGCAGCTGTTCTTCTTTACCGTTTGCCTGAGGCTCTCATTCTTTCTTGAGGATGCTGATTGATAGATCCGTCAGCACGCTTTGAAGCATAGTCGTCCTTTGCTCTCGGTTCACCCTGAAATTTGTTTTCGTTTTCGTAAGGAAATCCTTTTTCTTTATTTCGGACCATGTCATATCCCCCTAGGTTCGAGATCAAAAAGTTGCGTCTTTCCAGATGAAGACGTAAGGTTAGTATATGGAGAACACCACGTAATAAAGCGTTATTTTTTTCCTGAAGAAAGGAGACTGCACACATGAATATGTACATTGAGAAACTGACTAATCTGCTTCTGGAAAAGAACGAGATGATCAGCTATATACAGGCAAAAACGTGGGTGGAATTGTTATGGAGCGATTTCGAAGCAACCTATGCAAAAGCCGGACACGCCTATCAAGGTGAAAAAATGACTGAAAAAATCGTCACACAATGGATTGAAAACTATGGCGGCCAGCTCCACCTTTTTCAAAGCTCCCGTAACGACGTGAATGATTACTTAAATCAAAGCAGAGGCCTTTTGCATTAAAAACCTGCCGTTAACGACCGGCAGGTTTTTTTCATTTTCTTAAAATTACCTTAACAGGAAGAAATCATAAACAAAACATGTTTCACCAGCCTGTCAATCAGGGAATACCACTTATATCTTGTCAAAATGCGAGGAGGAGCTTTATATGAAAAAGAAACAAGTAATGCTCGCTTTAACAGCTGCCGCAGGACTGGGTTTGACAGCACTTCATTCCGCTCCCGCAGCAAAAGCTGCGCCCCTTCACGACATATCTGTCAGCATGCCATCATCCGATACTTACATCATAAAAGCAGGAAAACTGAATGTCCGGACTGAGCCAAATCATGAAGGTGATATTCTCGGCACTGTATCATCAGAACAAAAAGTAAAAGTCGATGGATTTGTAAATGCCGATTGGGCTCAAATTCATTTCAAAGGAAAAAAAGCGTATATTTCAACCCACTTTTTAATGAAAACCGCAAGCCAAGCGAAAACAATGAAACAGACAGCCTTCTATGCACCGACGCCCGAAAATGGAAAAGCTAAACAGCTCTCATCTGGAACAGAGGTGACAATACTTGGGTGGGGATTCAGTGAAAACGGCGGATTTGACTTCACTTGGGCGTTCGTGGATTATGGCGGAGTTAAAGGCTATATTCACACAAAGGATTTACAAATGCGATAAAAAGGCAGGCCGAGGCTTGTCTTTTTGCCTATGCATGAAACATTTCTCCTTTCTGCACGTAACAATGAGAAAGGAGATGATGATATGACGGGTTTAGTAGGCGGAGGGCTTATGATCATTGCGGGCATACTGATCAAACTGTTTCCTCCCAAATCGATCAACAGTGTGTACGGATACAGAACGAGACGCTCAATGTCAGATCAAAGATTATGGAATGAAGCGAACCGTTACAGTGCATCATTAATGATCCTGTCAGGCTTGGTGATTGCGGGAATGGGTTTGCTGCTGGGATCAAACTTGTTTATTCTTCAGCTTATCCTGCTGATTGCCGCCTGTGTCATAACATTTATGCTAACGGAGAAAAGGCTGAAAATCATGACGCACAGTCAAGGAGGAGATAGAAGTGGACGGAGTTAAATGCCAGTTTGTCAATACGAACGGAATCACGCTCCACGTTGCAGCCGCAGGACCGGAAGACGGCCCGTTAATTGTCCTGCTCCATGGATTTCCTGAGTTTTGGTACGGCTGGAAAAATCAAATCAAACCGCTTGTTGATGCGGGTTACCGGGTCATTGCTCCTGATCAGCGGGGCTACAATCTCAGTGACAAACCGGAAGGAATTGATTCATATCGGATTGATACATTAAGAGATGATATCATCGGGCTTATTACGCAATTCACTGATGAAAAAGCAATTGTCATCGGTCATGACTGGGGAGGGGCTGTCGCATGGCATTTGGCTTCCACACGCCCGGAATATCTTGAAAAACTGATCGCGATCAATATCCCGCACCCGCACGTCATGAAAACCGTAACGCCGCTTTATCCGCCGCAATGGCTGAAAAGCTCGTATATCGCATACTTCCAGCTCCCTGATATACCGGAGGCATCACTAAGGGAAAATGATTATGAAACATTAGACAAAGCGATTGGATTATCCGACCGTCCCGCGCTTTTTACATCCGAGGATGTCAGCAGGTACAAAGAAGCGTGGAAACAGCCGGGCGCGCTGACAGCTATGCTGAACTGGTACAGAGCCCTCAGAAAAGGAAGCTTGGCAGAGAAACCCTCTTACGAAACAGTACCTTACCGAATGATCTGGGGAATGGAAGACCGCTTTTTGAGCAGAAAGCTTGCGAAAGAGACGGAAAGGCATTGCCCGAATGGACATCTCATCTTTGTTGATGAAGCTTCCCATTGGATTAACCACGAAAAGCCAGCCATCGTCAATCAGCTGATTTTGGAATATCTTAAGAACCAATAAGCTAAAATTTCTCTCCATCCGTCTGTCATAATGGCAGACTTTTTCTGTGCGTTTTTTTCATAGTCTGTTTTAAACATGACAAAATAACATTAAAAATCATGAATGTCACCATAAAATTGTAACAAAAAACAGGTTTAAACGACTTTAAAAAAAGGGATAGCCTTACTGAAGATTTGTGTAAAACTCCCCTAAGGCAATACTTAAAAAGAATAATAAAAAGAAGGTGCCTTAATGAAGCAAGGATTAATCTCGATTATTATCCCGTCTTACAATG
>NZ_JAVAXX010000422.1:0-3952 GCF_042709275.1 Bacillus sp. LR_5
GGACGCAAAGCGGAAGGCGCCCGCTCTAACATCGAGTGCGATACGCTCATTATGGATAACAAATCAACTTCAGACACAATTCCTTACAATGAAATCTTAAATGATAACATTTCATTGGAGCACGAAGCGAAAGTGTCTAAAGTATCTGAAGAGCAGCTCTTCTACTTGATGAGCCGCGGTATTTCTGAAGAGGAAGCGACTGAAATGATCGTAATGGGCTTCATCGAGCCATTCACAAAAGAGCTTCCAATGGAATACGCTGTTGAAATGAACCGTTTGATTAAGTTCGAAATGGAAGGTTCTATTGGTTAATGATGAAAACCTTTGTTTATCAAGGGTTTAAGGGATTATTATAAATTGTAAAATTGTCGGCGTGCCGATTTCGTGTGTAGAAGACGAACTTTTGAAGTTCGTCTTCTTTTATTTTTTCAGTGATATCAAGTTAAGTATCCACTATTTTTTTGATGGTTAAATATCCTAATCGAAAATACATATGTCAGACTTGCGATTCTTTTGTCAAAAGCCTATCCTGAAAAATATTGAAGTCTAATGAAAAATCAGGATAAATTTGTTCTTGTTGCGATAATGACCACATGATGTCTATACAATCGGGACAATTTCTCCTGCTTACACAAGTAAACTTTTCTATAAGATTCAAACGACTTTTAACGGCTGCATGATACGGTTCCTTTATCAAGCAACCATACAGTTGCTTTGCTTGACACGCAACCATGTAGTTGCTTATACTCGATATATGAATTGGGACAAAGACGCTATATTCAAAGCACTCGGCGATTCGACTCGTCGGCTTATATTAGACGAACTATCCGAACGAAACGAGCTGACGTTGTATGAACTTACGGTACGTCTCATTACGAAGCACAACCTCTCCATTACGCGACAGGCGATAGCTAAACATCTTTCTATCCTGGAAGATGCAGAGCTCGTAAAATCAAAACGAAAGGGAAAATATCGAGTACTTATATTCAACAACGAACCGCTTAAAAATTTGCTCAAAGGATGGGTAGAATAATTTTATAAAATCAGAACAGGACTTCTGACAAATGTGTGGGTTGTTTTGCTTGTAGCCAGATTGTTAGCACAGTACCATGCGTCATTCATATCAAAGGAGGGAAAACAGTATGAAAATCATTGTTACCAGTATATTCGTACAAGATCAAGACAAGGCACTGGAGTTTTATACAGAAAAACTGGGGTTTGTAAAAAAGGAAGACGTTCCTATGGGGAAATTTAGGTGGATAACGCTTGTTTCTCAAGATGATCAAGACGGAACCGAGCTTTTACTCGAACCGAATGAACATCCTGCCGCCAAGGAGTATCAAAAGAAGATATTCGCCGAAGGCTTCCCAGCAACAATGTTTGGCGTTGCAGATATTCAAAAAGAGTACAAACGATTAAGGGAAAAAGGCGTGAAGTTTACTATGGAACCGACAAAAATGGGCGAAGTCACAATAGCTGTCTTCGACGATACTTGCGGCAACCTTATTCAAATTGTACAGAAGTAACCGATGCGAGTTTAAGTTCAGTGAAGTGGTTTTCATCAAAAAATAAAACTGTTTTATTCACAATTAATTAAGTGAATTTTTTCATAAAAAAGGACGTGTCTATTTTTAATCGCGTCCTTTTTGTATGCAGAAGAAAAACCGCTGGCCGAGGGGCCGCGGTTTCTTATTCTTCGATCTCCTGATTGATGATTTGTTTTACAGATGTATTGCTGTTATGTTCCCTATTCATCTCTTGTAAACGAGTATAAGCCGTGTCAAATTCCTCTTTTGACATCTGTTTTGCGGCTAATGCAGAGCATAAAATGGCAAAGGCGATCGGCATTGTATCAATGTGGATATCGATATGGACCTCTGAGTTGCCGCTGTTTTCGATCATAGATCCATTGTTAGGCATCTCTTGAGTATGTCTGTTGATAGGAATGATATTCTCGTTCATTACTCTTCTCCGTCTTGAGACTGTGCCTGTGCCTGATCCTGATCTGTATTCACGTTGACTACGACTTTTGCATTGCCGCTGTTTTCAACTTTAGCAACTGATACATTGCGCTTTTGGTTTTCTTCATTTTCATGACGATTTTCGCTCATGGTATCATCCTTTCTCTATTGATAGTGATAGGATATTCGATAGGAGAGTGAAGAGATTGGACGAACTTCGCGGTTTTTTCACATTGGGGCTAAAGGTCGAAGGGAAGCACTCTATTTGGTAAAATGAATAGACATTATAAAAGAAAAGGTGTTTGCATATGAAATCGTACATCATCGTCGGTGCAGGGATTCTAGGCGCGTCGACGGCTTATCATCTTGTCAAATTGGGTGCCCGGGTCATGGTGATTGACCGGAAGGAACCTGGTCAAGCGACTGATGCGGCAGCAGGGATCGTCTGTCCTTGGCTTTCGCAGCGCCGTAATCAGGATTGGTATCAGCTTGCTAAGGGAGGAGCACGGTACTATACGGATTTAATCCATCAATTGGAAGAAGACGGAGAAACGGATACAGGATATAAGCGTGTCGGTGCCATCAGCATTCATACTGATGCGGCAAAGCTTGATAAGATGGAGGAGCGGGCGTATAAGAGACGGGAGGATGCGCCGGAGATCGGCGACATTACCCGCTTGTCCGCAAGTGAAACGAAAAAGCTGTTTCCGATTTTAGCTGACGGTTATGAATCAGTTCATATCAGCGGTGCCGCCCGTGTGAACGGAAGAGCGCTGTGCGGGTCCCTTTTAAGCGCTGCAGAGAAACGCGGAGCAAAGATCATCAAAGGAAATGCGTCCTTGCTTTTTGAAAATGGAACGGTCACCGGTGTACAAACAGACACACAGCATTTTACGGCTGACGCGGTAATTGTGACAGCGGGGGCATGGGCCAATGAGGTCATGAAACCTCTTGGCATTCATTTTCAAGTGTCCTTTCAGAAAGCGCAGATTATGCATTTTGAAATGACGAAACCGGATACAGGATCGTGGCCGGTTGTGATGCCGCCGAACGATCAGTACATTCTTTCGTTTGATAACGGCAGAATTGTAGCTGGCGCCACACACGAAAACGATGCCGATCTAGATGATCTGCGTGTGACAGCCGGAGGACAGCACGAAGTATTGAGTAAAGCGCTAGCGTCAGCACCGGGTCTTGCTGATGCTGCTGCCATTGAAACAAGAGTGGGCTTTAGGCCGTTTACACCAGGGTTTCTGCCGGTTGTTGGCGCTGTACCGGACGTTCAAGGCCTTTTTGCCGCTAACGGTTTAGGCGCTTCGGGATTAACGATGGGGCCGTTCTTGGGATCAGAGCTCGCAAAGCTAGTTCTCGGAAAACAGACAGAAATCGACCTTAGCCCTTATGATCTAGCCGGAGCGTTGCATAATAAGTAAAAGCATAACAAACAAATATAGTAAAGCTGTTCTAGCTTTTCTTTTCTGTCTGTGTTAGCATTTACCTTTAATGAAAAAGAGGACGTGAACTGATTTTGATAAAAATTGATATACCTGCACCGAATGTCACCATCACCGAACGACAGCAGTCAGCTAATGATAACGAGCCGAAAATAAAGGCGATTTACGGATTCATCGACTTTCACCAGATACCAAGGGATAAAGGCGGCATCTTCATGTTTTATAACATTCATGACGAGCTGCTGTTTGTCGGTAAAGCTAGAAAGTTAAGACAGAGAATTAAGAAGCATTTTGAAGATACTGTCTCACCGATCAAACATCACAGAGACGAAGTATATAAAATTGAAGTATGTGTAGTTGAAGATCCAATGGAAAGAGAAATTTACGAAACATATATCATCAATACACAGCACTCGAAGTACAATATAGACAAGGTATTTTTTAAATAAGAAGTCAGTCTGCGGATTGAACAGCGAAGCCAGAGCTTATGTGAAGTTCTGGCTTTTGATTTGGGCATTTTTCCGCAGATAGACCTTT
>NZ_JAVAXX010000423.1:0-3841 GCF_042709275.1 Bacillus sp. LR_5
CGTTTTCAGGAATTCTCTCGCCAGGTTGACCACAAGAAGGCCTAAGAACATAATCGGCCCGACTAGCGCAGTCGAAACAGAAACAAGGATCGCAACCACGATCAGCATCTGCTTCACCACTTTGTCGTAGTCGATGCCCAAATTCACGGCGTGCTCGCGTCCGAGAGAAAGCACGTCGAAAAACTTTGTAAAACGCCAGACATAAGCGCCTGTCAGCAGGAAGATGATGAACGCGAGCCATAACAAATCCGTATTGATGTTGTTAAAGCTGGCAAACATCTTGTCCTGCACAACTTGGAACTCATTCGGATCAATCAGCATCTGCATAAAGGAAGACAGGCTGCTGAACAACGTGCCAAACACGATTCCGATGAGCAGAAGGAAAAAGATATTTCTCCCCTCTCCCTTGAACATGATCTGATACAAAACAAGGGAAAACAGTATCATCAGCAGAACAGAGATGATAAAGTTGATGTTTTTATTCATGATGACAATATTCGCAGAACCGAACAGAAAGATAATGCCGGTCTGAATCAGCATGTAGAGAGAATCAAGGCCCAAGATGCCCGGCGTCAGGATGCGGTTGTTCGTAATCGTTTGAAAGATCATAGTCGAAAACGCAATCGCTCCCCCAGTCAGCGCAATGGCAGCGACCTTTTTGATTCTTCTCGGCAAGGTGTAATCCCAATTGCCTAAGTCATAAAACAGAAACAAGCCAATACATATGATGGCTAAAACAACGAGCAACGCAATTTTCATCTGGTTACGCATATGCTTTTCTCCTTAACAGCATAAACAGGAAAATGCCGCTGCCGATGATTCCGACCATCAGGCCAATCGAGATTTCGTAAGGGAAGATAATGATTCTGCCCAGTATATCGCAAAAGAGCACAAAAACCGCTCCCAATAGCGCCGTGTGCGGCAGGCTGTTCTTCAGATTGTCTCCTCTGTAAATCGAGACAATATTCGGGATGATTAAACCGAGAAACGGCAACATACCGACAGTCAAAATGACAAGAGACGTGATCAGGGACACGATAATGAGCCCGATGTTCACAACCCGTTTGTACTTCAGGCCGAGGTTGACAGAAAAACTTTCTCCCATACCGGCCAATGTGAATTTATCCGCATACACATAGGCAATGATAACGAGCGGAATACTCAGATAAAGAAGCTCGTATCTTCCTTTTACCACTAAAGAGAAGTCTCCTTGGAGCCATGATGACACATTCTGGATCAAGTCATATTTATATGCGATAAATGTCGCGATTGAACTGACGATATTCCCGAGCATTAAACCGACAAGCGGAATAAAGATGGTGTCGTTAAACTTGATTCTTTCAAGGATTTTCATAAACAGAAAATTTCCTGCAAGGGCAAAGACGAACGCGACCAGCATTTTCATTAAAGGACTGGCGGATGTGAACAGCAGCAATGAAATTAAAATGCCGAGCCGAGCCCAATCCATCGTGCCCGCTGTCGTCGGTGACACGAATTTGTTTCTGCTGATCTGCTGCATAATCAAACCGCAGATGCTCATGCTTAATCCCGCGATGACAATGCTGATCAATCGCGGCAAACGGCTTGCAAACAGCGTTGACGCCTCTTGTTTGCTTAAATCGAAGAGATCAAGCGGCGACAGATCTTCTACGCCGATAAATACAGATGTGACTGCTAATATGATAAGTAGAATAAATAAGTAACGTAACTTCATGCTGCCTCCTTACATCCTTACAGCAAAAAGAACGTATCTCCTACTCCGCAAGGACTCAAAACAATATGGCCATATAGTAATTGATTATCATTATCATTTACATATTACCATTTTTCTAGTGTTAGTCAATATTCTTTCAAAATATTAACCTAGTCATGTATTTAATTTTACTAATCATTCTAATCATTTTCCATCCCAAATCGTTAGGTTGTTTACCATATTTATCTTCAGAACGCATGTATACGGTCAACACACCTGACATTATTCCTTGTGGAAAATACAAATGTTCACGACAGAAAGAAATTCCCCCTTGATTTACAGGACTGAAAGAGAGATAATAAATACTAAATTTGTGTGAAAATTTTAAACATTAGGAGATGTAAACATGAAGGTCGTTAAATTCGGAGGCAGCTCACTCGCTTCAGGCGCCCAGCTTGAAAAGGTGTTTCACATCGTAACCTCAGACCCGGCACGGAAAGCTGTAGTCGTTTCAGCTCCGGGAAAACGCTATGCTGAGGATACGAAAGTGACTGATCTCTTAATCGCATGTGCAGAACAATATTTGGCATCAGGCAGCGCCCCTGAACTGGCGGAAGCTGTTGTGGAACGGTATGCCCTCATCGCAAATGAGCTTCAGCTAGAGCAAAGCATTATCGAAAAAATCCGCGATGATCTGTTTACGCTTTTAGAAGGAGATAAAAGCAATCCCGAGCAGTATCTTGACGCAGTTAAAGCCAGCGGGGAGGATAATAACGCCAAGCTGATCGCCGCCTATTTCCGCCATAAAGGCGTCAAAGCGGAATATGTCAACCCGAAGGATGCCGGCCTTTTTGTGACAAATGAACCCGGCAACGCGCAAGTACTTCCTGAATCCTATCAAAACCTCTATCGTCTTCGGGAACGTGACGGTCTCATCATTTTTCCCGGTTTTTTCGGATTCAGCGAGGCTGGCGATGTGATCACATTCTCACGGAGCGGTTCTGATATTACCGGCTCGATTCTTGCCAACGGGCTTCAAGCGGATTTATACGAAAACTTTACGGACGTGGACGCAGTGTACTCTGTCAATCCTTCCTACGTTGAGAATCCAAAAGAAATCAGCGAGCTGACATACAGAGAGATGCGAGAGCTTTCCTACGCGGGCTTTTCAGTGTTTCATGATGAAGCGCTCATTCCGGCATTCAGAGCGGGGATTCCTGTTCAGATCAAAAATACGAACAACCCCTCAGCCGAAGGCACCCGCGTCGTCAGCAAGCGGGATAACACAAACGGGCCTGTCGTCGGCATTGCCAGCGATACCGGTTTTTGCAGCATTTATATCAGCAAGTATCTCATGAACAGAGAAATCGGTTTTGGCCGCAGGGCCCTTCAAATCCTGGAGGAACACGGTTTAACGTATGAGCATGTTCCATCGGGAATTGATGACATGACCATCATCTTACGGGAGGGTCAAATGGATACCGCCACTGAACGCAGCGTCATTAAACGGATTCAAAAGGATCTGCACGCCGACGAAGTGATTGTCGAGCATCACCTCGCACTGATTATGGTTGTAGGAGAAGCGATGCGCCACAATGTCGGCACAACGGCAAGAGCGGCCAAAGCATTATCAGAGGCAAAGGTGAATATTGAAATGATCAACCAGGGCTCTTCTGAGGTAAGCATGATGTTCGGCGTGAAAGAAGCCGAAGAAAGAAAAGCCGTTCAAGCGTTATACCAGGAATTTTTCGCTGGCGTGCTGATCTCTTAATATACAAAAATAGCGGGCGCAAGCGTCCGCTATTTTTGATACGATCTGAATCATAGCCGAATTGTTCATTTTTTCTCTTGTCCACTCTTATCCCTGCCAAGCTGATCGTTTCTGCATACCTTATAGTATCCTTCATAGGGAGGTGAAGCCTTATGTCAGGATATTCTAACTGCGGCAGTTACGGCAATTCTTTCGCTTTGATCGTTGTATTGTTTATTCTTTTAATTATCGTAGGGACTGCGTTTTTTGGCGGCTTCTAAGCTGCTGACCGTCTCTGCGGGCGCCGTAAGGTCTACATCTTGCGGCGATGTTTTAAAAAAGAAACACCCCTTCTCACGATGAGAAGGGGTGTTGTTTCTTACGTCATTCCTCTTTCC
>NZ_JAVAXX010000424.1:0-3801 GCF_042709275.1 Bacillus sp. LR_5
AGCACTTTATTAAAGCGATTGAAAAAGAAAAAGAGTGGATTCCCACCCTTTTTTAAAAGATTGATTTTCTCAATAAGCTCCCGCAGAAATCCGCTTGCTTTTTTCATAATCAAGCTCTCTCTGCCGCTCTACCTTCATTCTTGTTTCCAGCCGGCGTCCATATTCCTCGTATCCAATTCCGTGTGACAGCTGCATCGCTTTTTCCATTTCTGACGTATAATCGAGGTTCAGTCTGTCCTGGCTGCTGCAAATAATGAATCAATCCCTTCATATATTTGCTTTTTATTGTACCAGTGCTGCGTTGGATGCCGCAAAAACGATTTGGCGTGAAATAGCGGCAGATGAGACGAAAGCATCCTTTCAGAACAAATGAGAATGGTTTTTCGGAATATTCCTTCTCTTAATGCGTGGTGTTTCCGAATTCCTCAATGCACTGTTGAACAACTGTCACGCCTTGGCTGAAAGCTGCGCCGCCTCCAAATGCCGCTGCCACACTGACGGCTTCGAGAATGTTTTCTTCTGTCGCTCCCTGATCGAGACAGCCTTTTGTATGATAGATCATGCAATATTCGTCCTGAGCATTGATGGCAATTCCGAGGGCGATCAGCTGTTTTTCTCTTTCAGTCAGAGAATTCCCGGCAAAGCACTGTTCAGTAAATTCGTTAAATTTTCTTCCCATCAGCGGCATCTTTTGTTCAAATGTGCCTAAACCATGTTTATATTGTTTTAACGCGTCCTGCATGCTTCCTCTGTCTTGATTCAAAGAAAATCCCTCCATCTGTTTAACATTCCTTTTTATTATGAACAGCTTTTAGGAAAATACGCGAAAAAAACCCCGGAATTCTCATCCGAGGTTTCACCGTGTCAGCAAACCCTCGCATTCGTTGTCAGACCTGCGCGTTGGTGCTCACGAATTGCAACATTCGCTCCGCTCCAATGCTCGGCCTTCCTAGACTTCAAGGGTTTTCAATCACGCTGAAAAGATGACAAAGCCCTAAAACGAATATCGTTTTAGGGCTTTGTCAATAATTGAACCCCGGAATTCTCATCCGGGGTTTCAGTCTTATTCAGATACAGGAAGCACAGCTCCGTCGTATTTTTTCTCGATGAAGTCTTTGATCTTTTTAGAGTGAAGAACTTCCATCAGCGCTTTGATTTTTGCAGAATCTTCTTCGCCTTTTCTTACTGCGATGATGTTAGCGTATGGGTTGTTTTTCGTTGATTCTACTTCAATTGCGTCTTTTTTAGGATTTAATTTATTTTGGATCGCATAGTTTACATTGATGAAGACCGCGTCTCCTTCTTTGTTTTCATATGCTTTTGCCGTTAATTCAGGCGCTACTTTTTTGAATTCAAGGTTTTTCGGGTTTTTCTTAATGTCTTTCAATGTTGCGTCAACTGTTTCCACTTTAGAATCAAGAGTGATTAATCCAGCGTTTTCAAGCATTGCAAGCATACGGCCTTGTTCAGCAACGTTGTTTGTCAGAATGATTGTCGCACCGTCTGGAAGGTCTTTCAGTGATTTGTATGTTTTAGAGTAAATACCGAATGGCTCTAAGTGAACAGCGCCGGCATTCACAAGTTTGTAATCTGTGTTTTCTTTCATTTCTTGCTCAAGGTAAGGAATGTGCTGGAAGTAGTTCGCGTCCACTTCTTTATCAGCTAAAGCTTTATTGTACATTTTGTAATCACTTAGCACTTTCACTTTCAGCGTATAGCCTTTTTCTTTCAGCAATGGTTCAGCTTCTTTTAAAATTTCCGCATGCGGTGTTTTCGTTGCCGCAACGACAATTTCTTTCTTGCCGGATTCAGCGCCGTTATTCGAACCGCAGGCAGCCATAACTCCTGCAAATACAAGCAGTAATGCACCCAAAAATAGCTTTTTCAATGTAAATCCTCCCTTATCGTTTGTCTATAATATTTGTTATTAGATCACCGATGATTTGAATAATAAACACGATGATTAAAATAAACACAGTAGCAACGAAGGTAACATCAGCGTTATTAGACTGATATCCTTCTACGTACGCAAGGTTTCCAAGGCCTCCTGAACCAATGGCTCCGGCAATTGCCGTTGAGCCGATCAAAGCGATGGCAGTAACCGTAATGCCAGAAATAAGAGCAGGCATTGATTCCGGAATCAGCACTTTGAAAATAATCGTAGACGTTTTCGCGCCCATTGATTTAGCGGCTTCAATCACACCTTTATCCACCTCACGCAGCGCGATTTCAACAAGGCGCGCGTAAAATGGTGCCGAGCCGATTACCAGCGCCGGCAATGCGGCGTTTGGCCCTAAGATCGTGCCGACTAAAAATTTCGTAAAACCTAATAGTAAAATAATTAAAATAAGGAACGGAATCGATCTGAATATGTTAACAACGGCCGCAATCGCAGAGTTGACCGCTTTATTCTGCCAGAGGCTTCCTTTGCTCGTCAGAAAGAGCAGCAAGCCGAGGATGACCCCGATGACAAAAGCAAACAGTAAAGAAATCAGCGTCATATAAAGTGTTTCATATGTCGCGTTCCATAATTCAGTTAAATCAACGTTCGGGAAGTATTTTTCAAACATTCGTGATCACCTCTGCTTTCACCTGTTTGTCATTAATGAACCGGATCACGTTTTGCACTTCTTCCTCGTCCCCGTCAATGTGGATGAACAGTGAACCGTAAGCCCCATCCTTCGTCTGCGAAATTTTCCCTTGCAGAATATTGACGCTGACATTGAAGTTTCTGATCATCTCTGTAATCAGAGGCTGTTCAGCTGACTCACCGACAAATGTGAGCTGAACCATTTTTCCTGATGCTGTATCATCAAGAAGGTGCTGAAGCGTCTCTTTCGTTTCTTCCGGCTCTGTCACCTGTTGAACAAATCGTTTTGTCATTTGTTCCTTTGGATTTTTAAAGACATCGAGAACCTCGCCTTCTTCGACCACCTTGCCGTTTTCCATGACGGCGACTCTGTTGCAGATTTTGCGGATGACATGCATTTCGTGCGTAATCAGCACAATCGTCAAACCGAGTCTTTCATTAATATCGGACAATAGATCCAGAATTGAATCTGTCGTTTGCGGATCTAATGCTGATGTCGCTTCGTCACAAAGGAGAACCTTCGGATTGTTTGCAAGCGCTCTGGCAATTCCGACACGCTGCTTCTGACCGCCGCTCAGCTGAGACGGATAAGATTTTTCTTTTCCTTCTAAACCTACCAGTTTAATCAGTTCATTAGCGCGCTTGATCCGCTCGCTCTTTTTCACCCCGGCAATTTCTAAAGGAAACATGATATTATCTCTGACAGTCCGCGACCAAAGCAAATTGAAATGCTGGAAAATCATACTGATCTCATGGCGTGCTTTTCTTAAACCGCGTCCATTTACTTCATTAATCTTGGTTCCCGCCACTTCCACGGTTCCTGAGGTTGGTTTCTCAAGGCCGTTCAGCAGACGGATTAAGGAACTCTTACCAGCTCCGCTATATCCTATAATTCCAAAAATCTCACCTTTTTTAATGGAAAGCGAGACATTTTGGACAGCATTGACATCTCCATGTTTCGACTTGTAAACTTTTGAAACATCCTGAAGATTGATCAAAGCAATCACCTGCCTTAACACTATTCTAAGAAATCTTCCGGTTTTTTCTGCAAAAGAAAAGCCTTTCTGCACACTTGAGCAGAAAGGCTTATATAAAATGCCTTTCTCTCATCTTTCAAAGCTGAACGCTTCGTGTGAATTGGCACCATTTCAACAGTGTTGATGGTTGCCGGGCTTCATAGGGCACTTCCCTCCACCTCTCTTGATAAGAGA
>NZ_JAVAXX010000425.1:0-3797 GCF_042709275.1 Bacillus sp. LR_5
GTGGAGGATCATTTCATGAGGAAAAATGAGTCCAGCTTAACGTCTCTAATTTCAGCTTTTGCCCGTGCATATCACAGCCGATATGACACACCTCTTATTTTTGATGATTTTATCGCAAAAGATCTCATTAACGAAAAAGAGTTTATCGACATCAGTAAAAATATGATTCAAGGAATATCGTTTTTCAACAAAGAGATCGCCGAACGTCTTCAAAATGATCCTGAAAAAATATTAAAATGGGTTGCACAAATCCAGCTGTCTCCCACGCCACTAGCACGTGCTTCTTATTGTGAAAAAGTCTTGCACAACGAATTAATCCTGGGGGCAAAACAGTATGTCATTCTTGGAGCGGGGCTGGATACCTTCTGCTTTCGGCATCCAGAATTAGAAAACAGCTTACAGGTTTTCGAGGTTGACCATCCGGCTACACAGCAATTCAAAAAAAATAAGCTGAAGGATGCAAATCTGACAATTCCGGGTCATCTTCATTTTGTTCCTATGGATTTCACCAAAACGTTTTCGTATGATCCTCTCTTAGATGAAGGATTTAAAAACACAAAAACAGTCTTCAGCCTTCTCGGAGTGTCTTATTATGTAACACGGGAAGAAAATGCAAGCTTGATCAGCAATTTATTTTCTCATGTCCCGCCTGGAAGCTCTATTGTTTTTGATTATGCGGACGAAACACTTTTTACAGCAAAAGGGACGTCGAATCGAGTTGAACATATGGTGAAGATGGCTGCCGCAAGCGGGGAACCGATGAAATCATGTTTCACTTATCAAGAGATTGAACATCTGTTAGAGTCATCTGGTTTACTGATCTATGAACATCTATCACCAGACGACATCAATGACCTTTTCTTTAGTAATCGAAAAGACAATTTGTCAGCGTTTGAAACGATTCATTATATTCATGCAGTAAAAAAATAATTTTCAAATCATCAGAAGCCTCTCAATGTTTGAGAGGCTTTTTATTGAACCCGCATGCAGCAAATAAGCTGTCGTTATCATACGGCAGCTTCTGCTAAAGGCTTCACCAAGATCATAAATGATTTGCCTTTCTCATCTTTTTCCGTTTTCAGCTGTTCAAAGCCGCATTGGCTTAAAAACAGTATCCATTCACTGCGCTCAATGGGAACTCCCGCAAACATCGCTTTATGTTTCGCTCTAAGCAATTTGCTGATCTGTTCAATGATCATCTTCGCATGTCCCTTTTTTTCTTCAGCCGGGTCAATCAGGACCGTTCCGAGCCACGGCTTACCGTTTGAAGGCGACCACTCGAGATGGTAGCTGACGGCAACAGGCAGACCGTCTTTTTCCCATACAAGCCATAAACCGTTGTACATGGAGTAGGAAATGATATAGTCTTCTGCATCTTTATCTCCAAACTCCTCCTCTTTCCATACAGGATGAGCCTCCGCGAGCTTTTCTAACAAGCTGAGATCATCCTGCTCAAATGGCCTACTTCCGAGCATGAAGATACTCTTCAAATATCGTTTTATGTATAGATGGGTTTCCGGCTAGCACACTGTGGTTTTCTAAAAAGGTAAACGGCTCTCCTTCAATGGTCGTATAGGTGCCTCCTACTTCATTTAACAGCACACAGCCGGCTGCGTAGTCCCATGGCGCAAGCCGCATCGTGATGTAAGCATCTATTCTTCCTGCCGCGACATTTGCCAGCTCTAAAGCGGCAGAACCGTAGGAGCGTGTGCCTCTGACTCTTTTCACAAGTGGCGCTAACACACTTTGATCAATTCTTCTGTTTTCCGTTACCCATGTTGCATTAATGGCAAGAATCGCTTCTTCAATGACGGTTTCTTTTAAAGGAGCCAGCTTCGTTTCATTCATATAAGCTCCTCTGCCGCTAAATGCGTGATACAGCTCATCGTGCACCACATCATAAATTAAGCCGATTTTCCCTTCACCGTTTTCAAAAATCCCAATGGAAATCGCAAAATTTCTTTGCTGATGCACAAAATTCATCGTCCCGTCAATCGGATCAATAATCCATACGACTCCCTCAAGTGAGTGGATTTTGTCTCCTTGCCCCTCTTCACCGAGTATCCGATGTCCCGGAAATGTTTCTTGAATTCGATCAATGAAAAACTTTTCGGTTTCTTTGTCAATATTGGTGACTAAATCATTCGAATTTGATTTCGTTTCAATTGTCAGGCTTTCATGCATGGATTGTGTAATTCTCGCGCCTGCTTCTCTTATCCACTTCTTTGCAATCTCATCAATTTCCGTCCAATTTGTCATTCGTTCGTACCTCTCTTCTATGTAGACCTTTTATTTTATAGGATACTGATAACGGCAATGAAAAAGCAAGGAAAATGAAAAATATCCCTTCTCACGTAAAAACGAACCATTCATGCGGTTCGTTTTCACTATCGCTTTTTTACCCGTTAAGACGAATCCATTCTTTTCTAAGTCGCTCAAGTTTGTTTTTGCTTTGTTCAATCTGCTCTTCATTTTCTTTCTGCATTGCTTCATATAGGGTTGCCAATTCATAATCAACCTCTAGTCTCCAGACAGCAACACGATTGTTTTTCTCTTCCTTAAATCCCTCTTTTACAACTTGCCTCATTGTCTTTCGCCCCTTCCAGAGATCATTTGTTTGTAAAAAAGCATCCCATTTTGCCATTCAACAATGATTACTTCTTATATCGTATGATTGTTCTATTTACGCGCAACATGATTCTGAAAATTGTGTGTTTACCTACTCGTTTATTACCACATTTCCCCTTACTTCAAACGCGCTCAATCTTTTTGAAGCTCGTATGAACTGTGATAAAATATGTATACTTAGCATGAAGGAGGAAAATCATGACACAAATGCGTTTCACTGAAGAAGACTTTAACACATTTACAATAGAAGGCTTAGACGCGCGCATGGAAGTATTAAAAGAGACGGTCCGTCCGAAGCTTACAGCTCTAGGCGAACATTTTGCCCCAACTTTATCAGCTTTAACCGGAGATGAAATGTTTCCGCATGTGGCGAAGCACGCAAGAAGATCCGTCAATCCCCCGGCTGACAGCTGGGTGGCGTTCGCAAACAGCAAAAGAGGCTATAAAAAACTGCCGCATTTCCAAATTGGTTTATGGGAAAGCCACGTCTTTGTGTGGTTCGCGATTATTTATGAATCCCCTATCAAAGAAGAATACGGCAAATTGCTTGAAGTGAACCAAGAAACCATTACGAAAAATATCCCTGACAGCTTCGTTTGGTCTGCAGATCACACAAAACCGGGCGTACATAAACAGTCTGAAATGGACAAGGAACAACTGAAGACACTGTTTGAGCGTTTGCAGACTGTAAAGAAAGCTGAGCTGTTATGCGGCATCCAGCTCCAAAAAGAAGAAGTGCTGAATATGAATAACCAGGAATTCCTTCAGCGTATCGACGATGCCTTTAAGCAGCTTGCTTTTCTGTACCGTCTCACCCAAAAAGTATCACAAGCATAAAAAAGAGCCGGGATATCCCCCGGCTCTTTTTCTTACATCTTAATCTTCGCGTGATCAGATTCTCTCGCCTGTTTGACCGTGCGATAAGGAGAATATGTACTTTGTTCCTCAAACTCGCCGCATATCTTTTTTTCTTCGGCCTTCCCCGGTACAATTTCCTTGAAACGGCGGTAAGCTTTAAGCAGTTCTTCACGATCCGCCCCTTTTTCATATGCAAGCTCAACCTGCTGGAAAAATGCAATCACATCCACTGCTTCTTCGGTTGTCCAATCTTCATTCATCGGATATTGATACTCCATTTTCTTCACTCCTTATAGATTTACTTCCCTTAA
>NZ_JAVAXX010000426.1:0-3781 GCF_042709275.1 Bacillus sp. LR_5
ATTACGAGAAGGTTAAATTTAGAAGATTCCTCAGTTTTTTCTCGGAATCAGCTTGCTTTGGCATAAGAATCTTTCCGAAGTTTCTGCATGATCCAAAGCATGCAGGCGCCGGCGAAAAAGAGAAACGCCGTGACGTAAAAGGTGGCCGAAATGGTAAAATGGCTCGATATGATTCCGCCGAGCAGAGGCCCGAGCACGTTTCCTAAAAAGCGAAAGCTGACATTGTAGCCGAGAACTTCACCTTGAATGCTGCCGGGAGCCTGAACGCGGATCGCTGCCGTAATGCATGGCAGCAAACCGCCCATTGCCATTCCGAATAAAAATCTGAAAACAAGAAGCACGCTGAGTGAGGACGCGAGCGCCTGCGGAATAAAAAAGAAAGAGGCGGCGAGCAAAAGTCCGATTAAAATGCGGCGGTGGCCGTAGCGGTCGCCCAGATCACCCCATTTTCTAGCCAGCAGCAAACTTCCGAGCCCCGTTGCTGAAAATGCCATGCCGGAGAAAAAGGCAAGATTGACAGGTCCGTGCAGCTCATTTACATATAAAGCGAGCAGGGGCTGGATACTGAAATTGCCTGTTTGAATCAGCATGGTTAACAGCATCATGACCCACAGCGCCGGCTGGTGAAAAATATAGGAGAGCACTTCTTTTCTCGAGTAAGACGTACGTTTGGCTGTTTTCTCTGCAAGAGGCTTTTCTTTGACACCAAATAACACGAGAAGAACAGATGAGAAAATCACAAAGGATGTGATAAAAAAGGTATACGTAAAGCCGAAATGATCAGCAAGCATGCCTCCCAAAAGCGGGCCGAACAAGCTTCCGGACACTTGCCCCATTTGCAGCGTGCCAAGCGTTTTGCCGGCTGAGCTCTTCGGAGTCTGTGCCGAAATCATCGCAAGAGATGTCGGGATGAATCCGGTTACAAGACCCATTGCCATACGCAGAAAAAACAATTGGTACACCGATGTAACAAAGCCCATGAAGAAAATGCTGAGGGCAATGCCCGTTCCGGTTGCCATAAGGATTTTCTTGTATCCGCGTTTGTCTCCGAACCGTCCCCAAAACGGGGATACCAAAAACGCCATGAGAAATGTAATGCCGAACACATAGCCGCTCCACCTTTGCACAAAGCCGTTTGAAAAAGAGCTGAGCGTCTCAATGTATAAGGAGAGAAAAGGAACGATCATCGTCGTGCTAGCGGAGACAAAAAAGTTCGCCAGCCACACAATGACAAAGTTTTTCTTACGGATAGAAATAACATCACCTTCTTATTATTTCGGGTTCCTTACTAATTATAAAGAAACGATTCACAATTTAAAAGAAACGAAGCGGCTGGGAAAATTCATTATTTTTAGAAAATGAAGAAATGTCGAGAAGGGGAATTGATATACTATAAAGATAGCATTTTCTGATCGGAGGAAAGGCAGGTGTAAAAAGGTGACGACAAACAGCTTACTCATTATTGATTTCGAATTTACAATGCCTGATGGAAAGTACAGTCCTCAAAACTTCTTCCCGGAAATCATTGAAGCCGGAATTGTAAAGTCGATTGATGATGAAGTGGTTGAGACGTTTTCTAGCTATGTTAGACCGAAAAAGTTCCCAAAGCTTACGAAACGCTGCAAATCATTTTTAAAAATAACCCAAAAACAGGTAGACGAAGGAATGAGATTCGAGGATTTCATCCGTAAACTAAACGAGCTGGATCCTGAGAAAAACAGCACAATTATTACGTGGGGAAACATGGATATGAAAGTGCTGAAGCAAAACTGTATGTTTAACCATATCCCTTTCCCGTTTAAGGGAGAAATGAGAGATTTATCGCTTGAATACAAAAACTTTTTTGGAGACCGGACATTGACGGGTTTATGGAAAGCTGCCGAAGAGTATGGAGATTCCGGAACCGGCACCCATCATAAAGCGCTTGATGATGCTCTTACAGCATATAAACTTTTTAAGCTTGTTGAGCAGGATAAGCAGTATCTCGAAAAGCCAAAACCGCCCACAATCGGCGAGAGAATCGATTTAACCGAACTGTTGAAGCGCGCGACGTAAAAAACCCAATCTTTTGTCAGACTGGGTTATGGCCGGTTAAAATATTCTTTTTCTAAAATGTCCAGATTATGAAGGGAGCGCTTTGCCCACTCCGAACCATCCTCATTCAATTTGGCTCTCATCTGTGCTGTCGCCTCTCGCAGAGATTCGGTATAATCCGGCACTTCACCATCATAAGGCTTCACCATATGGTGGGGGATATTGGTCTGTTCACCATATGCAAGCGCTTTTCTCTCATGAAAAAATGGCACATCCGCCTGTTTTGGATGATGAAGGTCTCCTTGAGCGGGATGGGTAAGAACCGCTTTCACTTTCACTAAATAGTGCTGCGGCCTGCAAGCCGTGATTTCTCCTATGTATACACCTGTTTTGTAAAATCCTTTAACGATAGAGCCTGTTTCAAACGTGCTCATCTGTCATCACCTCGCATTTATTCTATTAAAGTTCCAATCGATTTGCTAGTGAGGAAGATCAGCGGGAAGCTTAATGGTCACCGTAGTGCCTTTTTGGAAGCTGCTGTTAAATGAAATGGTCCCGTGATGATGTTCAATAATGGAAAAGGTTACGGTGAGGCCGAGTCCCGTTCCGTTCGTTTTTAAGGAATAATAAGGTTCGCCGAGTTTTTGCATTTGATGGTCTGTCATCCCGACCCCATTGTCTGTGATGTTAATCATGATCGTATGGCCGTTTCTTTTGGCTGATATGTGGATCATCCCCTTCCCGTGAGGAACCGCTTCAATACTGTTTTTCATCAGGTTGATGACAGCCTGCTTCAGCTTTGTTGCGTCTCCGTATATCAAAAGGTCCGGTTCTGTTTCAGCCTCGACGGTTACTGACTTGTAATTGGCGTACGACACCATAAGGGAGCTTGTCTCTTTGATAAGGGCAGATAGGTCAAAAACCTCTTTTTCGTATAATTGCTGTTTGGCCATATCGAGATAGTTTGTAATAATGCCTTGCGCCCGGTCAAGCTCTGACAGTACAAGCTTTTTGTAATCCGCACTCGACTTGTTTTGTAAGGTTTCGTCATTAAAAAGCAACTGGACAAACCCGCGGACAACTGTCAGCGGATTCCTGACCTCATGAGCGACGCTCGCTGCCAGTTCACTCACAATCGTCATTTTTTCAGAATGGATAAGCTGTGAGCGCAGGGCGATATTTTCGGCGATGCTTTCGATAATATAGATGCTTAATAGAAGAACACTGGAGCGGAAAAGCCCTGAGACTGCCGCCTCGTAAACGAAAATTCCTGATTTTTGAAAATTTAAAATATTTAAGGCGGATAGAATCCAGCTTGAGGCGAAAAATAGGAAAATCTCCACGCAGCTGATCAATAAAGACAGCAGCAGTTTTTTCGCTTTGGACATGAATGGCCATTTTTTCTGAAATAAGATTGGGATAATGATAAGAAAAGGCAGCAAAGTGAAAACAAACATTGCGGAAGGTTCGTAAAAAAGCAGTTCAAAACATAGGACAGATGCGGCGACTGTAAGTCCGGAAGCGGTACTAATGTAAAATAAACAAATGATAACGGGAATCATCTGAAGGCCGTATTGTATGTAGTCCATTTCATGAATCGGGAAAATAATGCATAAAACGGAGGCACCGCAGGCGAAGAGCGTGACCAAACCGCTGTTTATTTTTGGCACAAGAATCGCAGGTTTTCCAAGCCAAAACACTTGGTAAAGAAGAATAGGAAACAAAATAAAGCAGATGTGCAGAAGAT
>NZ_JAVAXX010000427.1:0-3774 GCF_042709275.1 Bacillus sp. LR_5
GATTCTGTACTTCGAGTTCATCACGACTTTTGCCATTATTCTCGGACTAGCCCTTGCAAACATCTTCCATCCGGGTACAGGAGTTAATATACACGAAGCTCAAAAATCGGACATCAGTCAATATGTTGAAACTGAAAAAGAACAAAGTAATAAATCAGTGGCGGAAACGTTCCTCCATATTGTGCCGACAAACTTCTTCCAGTCATTGGTCGAAGGGGATCTTCTAGCCATCATCTGCTTTACAGTACTATTTGCATTGGGTATTTCCGCGATCGGTGAAAGAGGCAAGCCTGTATTAGCCTTTTTTGAAGGTGTATCCCATGCCATGTTCCACGTTGTAAACCTTGTGATGAAAGTGGCGCCATTCGGCGTTTTCGCTCTTATCGGAGTGACTGTGTCTAAATTCGGACTCGGTTCTCTTATCTCTCTCGGAAAGCTCGTCGGATTGGTTTATGTCGCGCTTGCTTTCTTCTTAATTGTTATTTTCGGGATTGTCGCAAAAATTGCCGGCATCAGCATCTTCAAGTTCCTTGCTTACATGAAGGACGAAATCTTACTGGCGTTCAGTACGTCCAGCTCTGAAACGGTTCTTCCGCGCATCATGGAAAAAATGGAGAAAATCGGATGTCCGAAAGGCATTGTTTCATTTGTCATTCCGATCGGTTACACGTTTAACTTAGACGGTTCCGTTCTCTATCAATCTATTGCCGCACTCTTTTTAGCACAGGTATATGGCATTGATTTGACGATTTGGCACCAGATTACGCTTGTGCTCGTCTTAATGGTGACATCTAAAGGGATGGCTGCCGTGCCTGGTACTTCTTTTGTTGTCTTGCTTGCAACGCTTGGCACCATCGGCGTTCCGGCTGAAGGACTTGCCTTTATTGCCGGCGTAGACCGCATCATGGATATGGCACGAACAGTTGTCAACCTGACTGGTAACGCGCTTGCTGCCGTTGTGATGTCTAAATGGGAAGGCATGTTTAATCCTGCGAAAGCAGAAACTGTTATGTCCCAATCGAAAACAGAACAAAACGCAACCATTTCTGGTTAATGAAAAGCCTGCGGGGATCTTGCCCCGCAGGCTTTTTTAATCTTTAACAAGCACAAACAACTCTGTAATCAAAACAGTATCCTCATTCAGCTCCAGTTCACCGCTTTTGATCAGTTCCGCCCATGCCATCCGATGATCCTCTTGAAACTCCTCAATTCGGTCTCCATTGCCCTCTCCTTTGACTAACCTCATATCAGGCGCACCAAAGGTGGTTTCAAAGACATCTGTTACTTTTATATTGCATCTTGGATTGTCATGTTTATCATAAACGGTAACAAGCTGACCCGCTGTTTGATAAACGTCCCTCAATTCATCTTTTGAATACAATGATTTCGGCGCGCACGTGGCGGTTTTTTCTCCGGCAAGGATCTGCTGAATCAGCTGTTCTCCCAACCCGTCATCACCTTCCCAACCGAATGTGCTTTTCAGCTTATAAATCTTCATTGGTCCTCCCCCTTATACCATTGGTGACTGTACATAGTAATACAGAAGCTTAGCGGTATGGCGAAGAGATGATTTATGGGTGCGTTCAAATGCATGGGAAGCATCAATTCCCGGCCCTATGAGGCCATGCACAATATCATGCCCGGATTTGATCGCTGCTGACGCATCAGACCCGTAGTACGGATAGATATCAAGCTTATAGTCGATATGATGCTTCTCGGCTAATTGAACTAAATGCTTTCTGAGCTGATAATGATACGGCCCGCTCGCATCCTTCACACAGATTGATACTGAATATTCATCTGTCGCCTGCCCGTCACCGATAGCCCCCATATCAACCGCCAAATATTCAACTGTTTCAGGAGGAATATTCGAATTCCCGCCGTAACCGATTTCTTCATTATTGGAAATAAGAAAATGGGTTGTATACGGCAGCTCAATGTCTTCTGTTTGAATTTCATGAATTAAGCGGAGCAATAAGGCGACGCTTGCTTTGTCATCCAAATGGCGCGATTTAATAAATCCGCTTGATGTGATCTCGACACGTGGATCAAATGACACAAAGTCTCCGACGCCAATGCCAAGCTCCTCCGTATCTTTCCGGCAGTGAACAGGTTCATCTAGGCGGATCTCCATATTCTCTTGATTTCGCTCAGCCTTTCCCGCGTCTTTGTATACGTGCACAGACGTTTGGTGCATTAAAATTGTGCCTGTGTACATTTTTCCCGAGGCGGTTTCAATTTGGCAATACTCCCCCTCAATCGAGTTGTAGCGAAACCCGCCGATTAAGTCGATTTTCAGCCGGCCGTCCGCTTTAATTTCCTTCACCATAGCGCCGAGGGTGTCAACGTGCGCTGTCAGCATGCGATGCCGGGATGTGTCGCGTCCTGGAAGCGTTGCAATTAAGCCGCCCTTGTGGTTCCGAACCGTTTCTACCTTCCATTCTTTTAAAAGGCTTTCAATATAATTGATCACCTCATATGTATTTCCTGTCGGGCTTGGGATCGATACCAGTTCTTTAATGAGCTCCATCGTTTTACGTACGGACGTCATAGGGCATTCCTCCTTTTAGTTTCTACTTAAAATATACTCTTTTCCCGAGGGACCCGTCCAATCTTTTCCTATCAATCTCTCATATGCTGTAGAGAGCATGGGAAGAGGAGGGATTTCTATGTGCTGTCGTCATTCACATGAACAGAAATGTCGTTGTCACGATTGGTTCGATGATTTTTGGTTCTTTGACGAGTGGTTCGATAAAGATTTCCACGACCATTGCAAGAAAAAGAAAGAATGCCATGACCCTTGCGAGAAGAAGAAAAAGAAACACCATTGTTTCTCTTGTAAAAAACACAGACATTCTTGCTGTCATTGCTAAAGACTGAATCAGAAATATTCTGATGACCCATGCTTAATGAATATTTCCATTCACATTTTTCCAAGCGGGCATTGCTGCTGCTTGGACCTTTTATTGAAACACCCTTTTTGCTTTTACAATCCAATAAACTGATAAAGCCGCTATAAGAGCAACAATGATTTCAACAGCAGCAGCATGCTCTATGATTCCTCTCTGATATAAAACCGCCGGTACATTAAACAGTGCATGTAAAAGAATAGAATACAACAAAAACAGCGGCCGGCGGCTTTTAACCGCGTACAAAACAAGCAGAGACAGACCAATTTGGACGGCAATGGCACTGATTCTTTCTATTCCGCCCAGCATCCATTCATACGAAGGAGTATGCAGCAGCTGCTCCTGTATCGGCAAAAGCGCCTGTTTGACGTCGCCATTGACCAAAAGCTGTTCAAACGTCCCGCTATTGATTGCAAATGCGTATACAATAAGTGAGATAGAGGACAAGCCTGTAATCAGGATGGCTTCAAGCCCGCCATGGCCGGCCCCGAAAGCCAGACCATCCGCCCAGGTATGATGGCGCTTCATAAAAAATCGCATCATCAAATACCTTCCGCACTCCTCAAAAATTCCGGCCATCAAGCAGCCGTAAATGCCATACCATAATGGATGCTTCATCGCTTCTTTCGTCATTTCATTCACTTGCAGTACATAAACATGAACGCCGCCTTCCAGCAGCTGAGCGAAGACAAAAAACGTGAGAGCGCCAATAAAAAACACTTTAAGCGAGGCGCCATACTTTCGCTTAAACCATACAATCAGCCCGATTGGCAACAGAAACGCAATAGCCCCGGATAATGCCAAAAAGACTACTGCTTCTTGACTGACCATTTTTCAGCCTCCTTTTTCTTTTTCATAGATTCCC
>NZ_JAVAXX010000428.1:0-3767 GCF_042709275.1 Bacillus sp. LR_5
CTTCGTCGGAAGCGTCAGAAGTGGATAAGAGACAGGTGATAGTACTATAGAAATAAATTGGAGGAATAGATACTGGCCGTGGATAGGCGGACTGAAATCTGCTATAGTCGCATACAAACAACCCGCTTACATCTTGAACAATTTTAAGTATTATGTTGGAAAGAGGTATTGTGTAAGCACATGTCTGAGCAGTTCATATGGAGTGGCATCATTTTATTTTAGGAGGGAACAACATGGACGTTTTTTCTGAGTATTTAGCGGGGATTGATGACCCGTTCCACCGAGAAAGAACGGAAGAGGTGTTAACTTGGATAAAAAATAAATATCCAAATTTACATACAGAAATAAAATGGAACCAACCGATGTTTACGGATCACGGTACATTTATTATTGGCTTTAGTGTTTCTAAAAAGCATTTAGCTGTCGCTCCTGAAAAAGTAACGATAGCGCACGTAGAGGATGATATTGTGAAGGCCGGATATGATTACACCGAGCAGCTGATACGTATCCCTTGGAACGGTCCAGTTGATTACACGCTACTTGAGAAAATGATTGCGTTTAATATTCTGGACAAGGCGGAATGCTCCACTTTTTGGCGGAAATGAAAAAAGTAGAAAAGGCATAACATATGAGCTGTATAAAATATGCTATTCCTTTTCATTTGTCTATTTTTCGTTTTGATCATCTATTGCTGCTTTTCATCAAACAAGGTCTTTTCATTGAGCGTAAGCTGGCTCGCAGAATAATGATTACCTTGTTTCCATTTCACTTCAATGGTTATATCATGGCCTTCAAGCTCATCTTCATCTAACCGCTCTAAAAAAGAAACAGACTTTTCCTTTGCGCTTCCATCACGAAAAGTGCCTCCGGAATAGTCACGCATTGGAATTTCTGTGTTAGAACTCAGCAGAACTTCATCATCTTTTTTTACAATCAGTGATTCCAAATAAGTGTTGTCTATTTCAATTGTATCACCGATCCAATAAAGTTTGCCGCTGTATTCATTCGGTGCATCTTCATTTTTTTTGAAAACAGCTTCCCAATTCTGGTCTTTGCTTTCTCCCTGCCAATTCGGATACTCCAAACGAACATGATGAATCAGGTGATAGGAAAAAAAGATCAAGCAGAAAGCGATTAATAGGAATGCCGTGAAAATGAGAGGGTATTTATAATGACTGGACATAAAAGACTCCTATTCGTTTAATCAATTACCTTCGAAAATAGAATTTCATCCCGAATCAAAATGCCGTTTTCAGCCACCTCGGGAATCTCCGGCTTGAGTCGGCGCGCTTTTTCAACTGCGTTCGGAAACACTTCGGCGAATTGATAGCCTCTCTTTTGATAAAACGCAATCGCATGTACATTATCATTCGTTGTGATAAGCTTTATTCGTTGACAATGTGCATGTTTAGCCGTCTCTTCAACCTGCTGAAGTAAAGCTGTGCCGATTCCTTTATTTTCAATCATACTATCTAATGAAATAATTTCACAATCTTTCCCATCTATTGTGTATGTAATACAGCCAATGATTTTGCCGCTTTCATTTACTGCGGCAAATCCATCTAATTCATCACACCGAAAAATGCCGCTGGAGATCGCCATCTCGGGTGTACCCCAATGCTTGGCAAAAAAATCGATCAACATCTGTTTCGCTATCTCATTGTTTGGGATGATCATCATCATAACACTCCTCTATTGAAAGATTGCATATGTACTATCAATATAAACAATATATAACAAAAAAAATAGATGTTGAGGTGACAGCATGGAAATCAGCGATGTTATTTACGGGCACCACCATATAGACGGAGTGCTGGAAGAGCTTATCAAAAGCGCGCCTGTGCAAAGATTAAAAGGGATCTATCAAGGCGGAGCAAGCTTTTTAGTCAATCGAAGGTGGAATGTGACCAGGTATGAGCACTCCATCGGCGTGATGCTCCTCATCAAAAAGCTCGGAGGAACGATAGAAGAACAGATTGCAGGTCTGCTCCACGACGTATCACACACAGCTTTTTCTCATGTGGTTGACGTTGTCTTTGAAAATCAAGCAGAAGACTATCATGAAAACATCTTTCAACAAGTCATTGTTCACTCTGAAATCCCGGACATTCTACAAAAACACGGCTATCATACTGAAGAACTTTTATCTGACGATTCAAGGTGGACATTGCTCGAACAGCCCGCACCGGAGCTGTGTGCTGATCGGACAGACTATACGCTGCGTGATATGTACCGATATGGACACATTAGCCTGCACGAAGCGCAAACCTTTTTGGATCATCTTATTGTGAGAAACGGAAGGATGTTTCCTGATAGTATTGAAACTGCCGAATGGTTTGTCAGTGTGTACTACAAGGAAGTGATTGATTTCTTTTTGAATCCTGTGAATGTATATGGATATGAATATTTAGCGCGAGCATTGAAGGCAGCGCTGCGGCATGATGTCATATCCGCAGAGGATCTGCTGAAAACGGACCAAGAGGTACTGAACATCCTGCGTGCATCAAAAAATGAAGAAGTCCTGAGCTTGCTTACATCCATTCATCCCGGCATACAAGTAATAGAGGATGACATCCAGTACGATTTCCATCAAAAGAAGAAAATGCGCCTAATCAATCCATCCATTTTTCTTGATGACAAATGGATCAAATCCTCAGATGCTTCTGAAAAGGTGAGGAAAATGGGTGAGGCCGCTTATCAAAAAGCAAAAAAAGGTGTGTATATTAAAATCTTAAATCAGTAATTGCCGCCTGACAGCGGCTTTTTTTATGTTTGGCTTTGCAAACAAAGGGGAATAGGACAAACTGCGGGAACGCTTTATGAGAATATCAGCGTATTTACATACCGTTCGGGGGTATAGTATTATCGAGAGGGCATGTTTTCATTGTCTGCGGGCAAAAGTTACAGGAAAAAAATGAAGCAAAGGAGAATGAACATGAAAATCTCTAAAAATGCACTGGGAATTCTGATGTTATCTCTTGTTTTTGTTTTATCAGCATGCGGCAATAACAACAGTACGAAAGAAAGCACACATGACAATCATTCAGACTCCTCATCACATGAAGAGATGGACCATTCCGGATCAGCTGACGTTCCAGAGGGATTACAGGAATCTAAAAATCCGAAATACAAAGTAGGCAGCGAAGTAATCATCAATACTTCTCATATGAAAGGCATGAAAGGTGCCGAAGCTACGGTAACAGGCGCCTATGATACAACGGCGTATGTGGTTTCTTATACTCCGACTAATGGGGGACAGCGTGTGGATCATCATAAATGGGTGATCCAAGAAGAAATCAAAGATGCCGGAGATAAAACGTTACAACCCGGAGATCAGGTGATTTTAGAGGCTTCTCATATGAAAGGCATGAAAGGAGCAACAGCCGAGATCGACTCCGCGGAAAAAACAACTGTATACATGGTTGACTATACATCGACAACAAGCGGCGAAAAAGTGAAAAACCACAAATGGGTCACCGAAGATGAGCTTTCAGCTAAATCATAAAAAATCCTCCTTTTACAAGGAGGATTTTTTTGCTGTTTGAACAGGTCTTGTTAAAGAAATGAAAGCAAACAGGACAGCGATGATCACAATCGATCCGCCGCACCATGCCGTTGAC
Organism: Bacillus sp. LR_5; assembly: GCF_042709275.1. Lineage (NCBI taxonomy): Bacteria > Bacillati > Bacillota > Bacilli > Caryophanales > Bacillaceae > Bacillus > Bacillus sp. LR_5. The sequence continues at coordinate 3,621 of NZ_JAVAXX010000428.1, forward strand.
ACCACAGTACCCGTCTGATCCAAAACAACACCGCCAATGGCTGAGCCAAGGGCAATTCCGACTTGGAGGGCCGATGTGTTAAAGCTTTGCTGAATGTCAGACGAATCAGGTGCAATTTCAATTAAATAGCTTTGCTGAGCCGGGGCA
>NZ_JAVAXX010000429.1:0-3732 GCF_042709275.1 Bacillus sp. LR_5
TTCCGGCTGGGTTGATGTGATTACACTCGGAGTCGGGATTCTTCCTTATCAAATACACTACATGGCGAAAAAAGAGCTTTTTCAAAATAAATGGATCGGTTCGTTTCTGAAGAAAATTCATGCCTTTCCGGTAGATCGGGAAAATCCCGGGCCAAGCAGTATTAAAACGCCGATTAAGCTGCTGAAAGAAGGAGAGATCGTCGGTATCTTCCCAAGCGGAACAAGAACCTCTGAGGATGTGCCTTTGAAAAGAGGTGCGGTGACGATTGCGCAAATGGGGAAAGCGCCGCTTGTCCCCGCTGCATATCAGGGCCCTTCAAGCGGAAAAGAGTTATTCAAAAAAGGAAAAATGAAGCTGATTATCGGTGAGCCTCTTCACCAGGCTGATTTTGCCCACCTGCCTTCAAAGGAAAGACTTGCAGCAATGACAGAGGCTTTGAATCAGCGGATTAAAGAACTAGAGAATAAACTTGATCAGCTATAAGGCGTTCTGAGAGATTGCCCTGAAACTGTGAAAATAAGAAAAGCACCTTATACAAGGTGCTTTTCTTATTATGCTTCCTGCTGGTTAGCTGTCTCCAGAAGTTCTTCTTCTTGAAGCTTTTTCACTTCAATATATGCGACGTGGTGGCCGTCAATTTCATTAATGATGAATTCGCAGCCCTCTTCGAGGATGGAATCATCTTTTTCAACATCGTATTTTTGAGTAAGGAACCAGCCGCCGATTGTATCGACTTCTTCGTTCTCTAAATGAATGCCTAGCAGGTCGTTTACTTGGTCAATTAACACTTTTCCGTCAAGAATATAATGGCCTTCGCCGATTTTGCGGATTTCGCTAATTTCATCAATATCAAATTCGTCGCGGATTTCACCGACAATTTCCTCAATGATGTCCTCAACCGTCACAAGCCCAGCAGTACCGCCGTATTCATCAGACAAAATGGCCATGTGGACCCTCTCTTTTTGCATTTTGACAAGCAGGTCTTGGATCGGCGCAGATTCAATGACATGAATGATCGGGTTGACGAATTGAGAAATGGTGGAATCAACAGATACCTCACCGCTTATGCAGGCGGTCAGCACTTCTTTAATGTTAATAACCCCGATAATGTTATCTTTATCGCCCTCTTCCACAGGGTAGCGGGTATATTTTTCAATCTGAATGATGTCCATCATTTCAGAAATCTTGATATCATGCGGAAGGCTGACAATTTCGGTCCGCGGAATCATAATTTCTTTCGCGAGCCTGTCGTCAAATTCAAAGATTTTATTCACATATTTAAACTCTGATTGGTTGATTTCACCGCTTTTATAGCTTTCAGACAAAATGATTCGCAGCTCTTCTTCTGAGTGAGCCAGTTCGTTTTCTGAAACGGTCTCCAGGCCAAATGCTTTGGTCAATAACCGTGCGGAATTGTTCAAAAGCCAAATGAATGGGAACGCGATGCGGTAAAACCAAATCAGCGGTTTCGCAAACAGCATAGACACTGCTTCCGCCTTTTGGATAGCGACTGTCTTAGGTGCAAGTTCTCCGACAACAACGTGTAAGAACGTGATAATGGCATACGCAAAAATAAACGATATGACATGTGAAAGGGAACCTGGAACGTTCATTTGTACGAAAAGCGGGTGAAGCAGCCTTTCAATCGTTGATTCACCTAAAACCCCTAATCCGATGGAAGTCAATGTAATTCCGAGCTGACACGCAGATAAATATTCATCAAGATGCGTGGTCACTTTTTTTACGGCTATTGCTGCTTTATTTCCTTCCGCGATCAGCTGATCGATCCGTGAGCCTCTGATTCTGATAATGGCAAACTCAGATGCCACGAAAAATGCCGTCAGGGCGATTAAAACAGCAACTAAAATCAAATTCACTATGTCCAATTAGAACCTTCACTCTAGCAATGAGAATGAAGGTAACACCTCCTGTTAGATAAAATGGTTTTAACTTAACAGCAGCATAAATGATTGGAACACGGCGAGCTTTTCAGGCGGGAGTTTGCTTTTCAGCTTGTCACGATCCTCGGGCTTCAGCCGTTCAAACCGATGCAAGATTCCGGAGATGTTTTGATTCATATGATCAATTTCTAATGCCAGATTTCCAATTTCATCATCAAGTTTAGCTGAAGAGGGAAACTGGTTCTCCAGTCGATCTTTAATATCGGACAGGGCCAATCGCTGCTTCTTGCAATCTACAATAAATATAAGTCGTTTGAGTGCATTTTCGTCGTAGTAACGGTAATTTGAACAGGATCTGGCCGGCGTAAGCAGACCAAGATTCGTATAATAATCAACTGTCCGTTTCGTTACTCCGGCGAGTGCCGCTAGTTCACTGATGCGATAAGTCTCAGCCCCATCTATATCCCTCCCAACCATCACGTTATAGTTATGAGAATAGTTTAATATATGAATGGTGTCTTGCACAAGTTTATTGTTTTTTTTAGACCGGAATTGGAAGTTGTGGAATTCATCATCTGATTGAAGTAACATAGGAAGATAGAATTTTCAAACTTTTATATACGGAAGGGACAGATGAAATTGGCTGGGTTATCCCGGGAAGTTGAAGAAAACTTAAATAAAGGATCATGGATTCGCAAGCTGTTTGATGAAGGTGCAAGGCTGAAGAAGGAGTTCGGGGAAGACCAGGTATTTGATTTTTCACTCGGCAACCCGATTATTGAACCGCCTGAAGCTTTTAAGAGAGCGTTAATAGAGGAAGCTGAAAAAGGCAGCCACGGATACATACAAAACCAAGGGCTTCCTGCAGCGAGAGAAAAAGTCGCGCAATTTTTGGGGTCGCGTTTTGAAGCTGATTTCTCAGCGGAGCGTATCGTCATGACGGTGGGCGCGGGAGGCGCTTTGAATGTTGCGTTAAAAAGCATCGTAAACCCTGGGGAAGAGGTCATTATTCTCGCACCTTATTTTGCCGAATATAAGTTGTATATTGAGAACTACGGGGGAAAAGCCGTCAGCTGCCCGTTGACAAGCCGGTTTGAGATCGACATTGAAGCGGTAAGGCAATCGATCACTCCACAGACGAAAGGGCTGATCCTCAATACACCGCATAACCCCACAGGCACTGTTCTCAGCCAGAAAAATATAGACGATTTAGGCGCTTTATTAAAAGAAATAGAAGAGAAGAGCGGCCAGACGATTTATGTGCTGTTTGATGAACCGTACAGTCAATTAATCTATGATGAAGAGCTGGCAAATCCGTTTCAATCGTACCATCGTGTGATATTGGCCAGCTCATTCAGTAAAGATCTCGGCATAGCCGGGGAGCGGCTCGGGTATATCGGATTGGACAGCCGAATGCCGGATGCGGACCTTTTGATCAACGCTTTTGTGTATTGTAATCGAACGCTTGGATTTGTGAATGCCCCTGTCATGATGCAGCGGGCTGTGGCACGAATGGATGATTTAAGAGTAGACGCGAGTGTTTATAAAGAGCGCCGGGATTTAATGGTAGACATTTTAAAAGAAGCCGGTTTTGAATTTGAAATGCCAAAGGGAGGTTTCTTTGTTTTTCCAAAATCGCCGATTGAAGATGAAGTTGCATTTTGCGTGCATGCCGCCCAAAAATACAAATTATTAATTGTGCCGAGCAGCGGTTTTGGAATGAGCGGGCATTTCCGATTATCCTTCAGTGTGCCGATCGAGCAGATTAAAAACTCACGGGACATTTTCATTTCTTTATATAAAGATTTTGCTTAAGAAGGCAAAGAAAAG
>NZ_JAVAXX010000043.1:0-33692 GCF_042709275.1 Bacillus sp. LR_5
AACTATTCACATACGATTATGTAAATATAGTAAATCTTCATTTTGTTTTGGGGCTGGTCCTTGAAACGAGCAAAAAGACCGTTTTACAGTTAAACGGTCCTAGCCTTAGATGTCTATTCCTCTGCGTTTTTTTCGATTTCTATACTTGATGAACAAGCCGATCCCATTTACCATCATCAGCCCAAAAATCGTATTGCCTAACGGTGCCCAGCCATTCTCACCTGTGAAAAATAAGGACAGGGCCACCTTCCCAACAAGTGTCACATTCAATAGGATTAAACCAAATACAAGCGACCGCTTCCAGAAAGCAGCCAAAATAAAACCGAGAAAAACCATCATGAAAGCAATTGTTAAAACAGCCGAGACCGGACTGCTTAAAAGCATTTGCTCGAATTCCAGCACTTTTTTCATTTGCAGATCAATCTTCTTAGGTTCCGGAAACCAGACCATACTGCTCATCATCAATACAAAAGTGATGATGATGCCTTTCCAGCTGCGCTTATACGCAGCATAAATCAATACTAATAAAAAGAGGGGTCGGATATACCAGCTTAATGGATTGAGATGCCGCCGGAAAGCCCAATCCAAAATGTCTTGTAATTCCATTGGTTCCACTTCCTTCGCTCAAATCTGCGCCTTTCTGCCAATTTCCTGTAACCGTCACAGCCACTTTTGCAAAAACCGGACAGCTTCATGCCTCATGACTGCTGTTTCGAAATGCCCTGAAGCGGAACGGACCACCCGATAGCAATCAGAAGCTCCCTGTCCAGCATACGCAGATGTCAATTCTTTTTCGATTTTGTTCACACCCTCAGCCGGCGTTAACCGGTCGTGTACACCAACAAGGCTAAGGTGCGGGCGCGGCGCGATCATGCTTTGGATCTCTGAGGCAGAAAAATGCTTTGCAAGCGACGGGACGTAATAATAAAAGCCGTGCCGGTCAAGATTCTGTGTTTTCATCAGCACGTGATGATCTACCTGGCTGCATAAATCCACACACACCTTAATCCGGTCATCGAGCGCCGCTGTCCACCACGCCATCAACCCTCCCATAGACATGCCGATGGTCCCGATTCTGTCAGGCTGAACATCAGGGCGAGACTGCATATAATCTAACGCTCTTAAACTGTCATAAATCATCATGCCCCACATCACTCTTCCGGTAAGAAGCATTTCTTTAAAAATCTCGCTTTCCGTTTTTCCACGCCGATCTCCAAATCCCCAATGATCTATCGCAAGCACGCTGTACCCAAGAGAAGTCAGCTCACGGGAAAAAGAAGGCGTTTTCAAATAATCCGCTCCTTCCATCAGTTCACTTTTTCCCCTGTCATACTGGCCGCCATGCGAATGTTGAAACAATACGGCTGGACACGGCCCTTCTACAGACTTCGGTTTCACAAAATAAGCGGGCACCTTTTCATGTCCGTTTAGATCGAGCAGGAGCGTTTCAATGATGTTTCCTTCTCTTTCTTCAATACGCAATGTCTCCGTACTGATTTCCCTCCGATCAGGCAAATCTCCAAGCAATCGAAACAGCTGCTTTCTTCTTTCCGTACTCATTCCCTCACCCTTCCTTATTCGCTTACTTCACATTTACGAGACGAATCTGGTTTCCCCTTTATTTTTCCAAAACAAATCGCATCATTTACTAAATATTTAGTAAATATAACGAAATATTCCGAAAACAATTATTGTAACCGCTTACTTTCATATGATAGTATCAATTTATCAAAAACAGAGAAGTTACTATTTTACTAAATAGATGAGAGGGATACTTATGGTTCGGATTAAAGATATCGCCTTGAAAGCAAATGTTTCAAGTGCAACTGTTTCCAGAATTTTAAATGAAGATGAGTCGCTTTCTGTTGCTGGCGAAACGAGACAAAGAGTCATCACTATTGCCGAAGAGCTCGGCTACCAAACGGTTGCTAAACGCCGGAAAGCCCGCGGGCAAAAACAGCGGGCCCAGCCGCTGATCGGCGTACTGAGCTGTCTGTCCCCTGATCAGGAACGGCAGGACCCTTATTTTTCTTCGATTCGCAAAGGCATTGAAAAAGAATGCTTTGAACAGGAAATTTTCATTACAAATTCGATTCATCTCGGTTCCTTTCAGGAGCATATCTTTCGGGAACTGGATGGTGTTATTGTCATCGGCCGTGTTCACGATGAAGCGGTTAAGCACATCAGCGGAAGGCTGGAGCATGCCGTATTTATCAATCATTCTCCTGATCCTCAAGCATACGATTCAATTGGCATCGATTTTGAATCCGCTTCACGCCAGGCGATTGATCACCTTTTCGATCTAGGCTACAAACGGTTAGGCTACATTGGCGGGCAGGAAAAAGAGCATACACTGAAGGACGGCCAAAGCATTCGCAGAACCATTGAAGACAAACGGCTGACCGCCTTTTTGGAGTCCGCCGCCCCCCGGCCTGAGCATGTGCTGATCGGAGAATACAGCATGCGCGAGGGTTATCGCCTGATGAAGAAAGCAATCGCTCAAGGCAATCTGCCGGAAGCATTCTTTATCGCAAGCGATTCCATGGCGATCGGCGCATTAAAAGCGCTCCAGGAAGCCGGACTCCAAGTGCCGCGGGATACGGCGTTCGTCAGCTTTAACGGCATTGAAGAAGCTGAATTTGCCAGCACGCCACTAACGACGGTGAAGGTGTACACAGAGGAAATGGGCCGTACAGGCGTGAAACTGTTGCTTGACCGTCTCAATGGGCGTACGCTTCCTCATCATGTCACCCTGCCCACAACATTAATCGTGAGACAAAGCTGCGGATATACAGCTAAGGAGGTGACATAAGCAAGCATTCATCACGATAATAAGGAGGAAAAGATGAAACACACTTTTGTTTTATTTCTCTCTCTTATTCTGCTTGTTCTGCCCGGATGCTCAGCAGAGAAAAGCTCAGCAGATACCGCAAAAAAGACGTTAACGATTTATTCTACAATGTCAACGGACAGTGAAAGAGATACGTTCAGAAAACTGGCGGCAGCGTTTGAAAAGGAACACAGTGACATTCGAGTCAGCCTTCATTTCCCAGGCAATGACTATGAAAATATGATGCGTGTCAGAATGGCAGCCAATGATTTGCCTGACCTTTTCGATACACATGGCTGGGGAAAAATCAGGTATGGAGAATATACAGCTGATCTCAGGGATATGGAATGGACTCAAGATCTCGATCCCAATCTAAACAGCATCCTCAAAAATAAAAACGGAAAGGTGTATGCCTATCCGATCAATCAGGCAAAAGACGGTCTGGCATATAACCGCAATATTTTAGACCGTTACGGCATTAACCCGCCGGAAACCATGGATGACTTTATGAAAGCGCTAAGAACGATTAAAGAAAAGAGCAAGGGAAGCATTGTGCCCTTCTGGTTTGCCGGCTATGACAAAAGCTCATTCGCCCAATATTACGACCAATTCGCTACACCTCTTCTCATCACAGATCCTGCCCATAATGAAAAAAAACAGCTCACCAACGGCACTTTTCATTGGAGCAAATTCACTTATTTATCAGACATCCTTAAACAAATGCAGAAAGAAAAATTGATCAATATTGACGCCGTAACCGCAAAAAAATCACAGCTCATTGAATTAATGGCCCAAAACAAAATCGCCTTTACGATGCAAGGGGGCACGCTTGGCCAAGACGTTGCCCAGATCAATCCGAAGGTCAAGGTCGGCATTATCCCGACACCTGCCATACATGACGGTGATGATCCGATATGGATCGGCGGTGAACGCTACACACTTGCAGCATGGAAAGACTCCCCTCACGTAAAGAAAGCAAAAGAATTCATCGCATTTATGGCCCGTCCCGCCAATGCCAAACAAATGGCTGAAGCCACGTCGCTTCCTTCAGGACTGACCAATGTGAAAGCTGATATTTTCTACGCAAACGACTATGAGCATTATCAAGAAGTCAAAGTCGAGCCTTACTTCGACCGTTTATACCTGCCAAATGGAATGTGGGATGTCCTAGGCACGGCCGGGCAGGAGCTTGCGGCTGACATTTTGACGCCTCAAGAGATTTCGAAGAAGCTGGGAAGAGAATACAAACGACTCCGGGAGCAATCGGAAACACAGGGAGCTGAAGAACAATGAGTGAGATCGCAAGAGACGTTCATGTGAAACAGGTTAAGCCGAAAAAGCAGTCCTCACTTTGGTGGATGTATATTCCTGCTTTGCTCTCCGTTCTGGTCTTTATGATTTATCCGTTTGTGAAAGGCACATTGATCACCTTTACGAACTGGAACGGCTTTTCACAAGTCTACCAATGGGTGGGATTCGCGCAATATGAAAGGCTGTTTTCTGATCCTGACACCTGGCACATCTTAAAAAACACGCTGCTTTACGGACTCGGCAGCACCTTTTTCCAAAATGCGGTCGGACTCCTGTACGCCCTGCTCTTGAATCAAAGCATCAAAATGAAAGCGACAACAAGAACAATTGTGTATTTGCCGGTCATGATCAGCCCGCTCATTATGGGCTATATTTGGTACTTTTTCTTCTCCTATGACGGAGGCGCGCTCAACGATTTGCTTGGTGTATTCGGCATCAGCCCGATCAATGCGCTCGCCAGTCCATCGCTCAATCCGTGGCTCATTGTCATGATTAACACCTATCAATATGTCGGGATCGCTATGGTTGTCTACTTAGCTGGCCTGCAAAGCATTCCGAAAGACTATTATGAAGCTGCGCAAATGGATGGCGCGAAACAAGGCCAGCAGTTTTTTAGCATTACGCTGCCGCTGTTAATGCCCTCGATCACGATTAATATGGTCATCAACATTATCGGAGGCTTAAAGCTGTTTGATGTCATTATCGCGCTCACCGCAGGCGGTCCCGGAAATGCGTCACAATCCATGTCCACTTTTATGTACGATTTGTATTTCAAACGGCAGGATGCCGGCTATGCCGCAACGCAAGGCATATTTATGGCATTTGTCATTTTGATCATCAGCTTTTGTGCGCTAGCGTACTTTAAAAGAAAGGAGACGGAAATGTCATGAAAGCCGCCCGTTCAAAAAACATGCGGATCATTACGATTCTTGCCGCCATTGTGGCCTGTGCGCATTTTATTCCTTTTTACATCCTTCTGACCACTTCATTAAAAGCAAAAGGAGACTACAGTTCAAAATGGCTGTTTCCAGCCGACATCTCCTTTCACAATTTTTCAGAAGCGTGGGAGCGCGCTTCGTTAGGAAATTCATTTATAAACACCATCATCATCACAGGTTTTTCTGCCTTGTTATTGATTATATTCGGCTCACTTGCCGCCTACCCGCTTGCCCGGCGGGAAACAAAACTGAATAAAGCCGTTTTTGCCTTGCTGATTTCCATTATGATCATCCCTCCGTTAACGTCGATGGTGCCTTTGTATCGAATGGTCGTGGACGCCGGAATGGTCAATACACACGCCATCGCCATTTTGATCAATACAGCGGCTTATATGCCGTTAACCGTATTCTTATATTCTGGCTTCATCCGTTCGACCATTCCAAAAGAGCTTGAAGAAGCCGCAAGAATAGATGGCGCAGGCATGCTGAAAATCTTTTTTACGATCGTGTTTCCCTTGCTGAAGCCGATCACTGCGACCATCTGTATTATTTCCTGTGTCTTCATATGGAACGACTATCAATTTGCGATTTTCTTTTTACAAGATCAAAAGGTTCAGACTTTAACAGTAGCCATGGCAGGGTTTTTCGGAGAAAACGCCAACAATCTGCATTTAGTTGCCGCAGCCGCGCTTATGGCGATGCTGCCGATGGTTATTCTGTTTTTGGCGCTGCAAAAATACTTTATTGCCGGCCTGTCATCCGGAGCGGTAAAGGGATAACATTAAAGGAGGAAGCAATATGAAAAAGATTACATTTATCGGTGCAGGGAGCACCATTTTCGCCAAAAATGTTTTGGGAGACTGCTTGTTAACAGAAGCACTGAATGGATTTGAATTCGCCCTTTACGACATTGATCCAAAACGCTTGCAGGAATCCCAGTTCATGCTCGAAAATCTGAGAGACCGCTATAACCCGAGTGTGGCCATCAACAGCTATGATGACAGAAAACTCGCCTTGCAGAACGCAAGCTATGTCATCAATGCGATTCAGGTTGGAGGGTATAAACCGAGCACAGTCATAGATTTCGAGATTCCGAAACGGTACGGGCTGCGTCAGACGATCGCTGACACAGTCGGCATCGGCGGGATCTTCAGATCACTCAGAACAATCCCGGTCTTATTTGATATCGCAAAAGATATGGAGGAAATGTGCCCGGATGCGTGGTTTTTAAACTACACAAACCCAATGGCCTCACTTACAGGCGCCATGCTCCGCTATACGAATATCAAAACAATCGGGCTCTGCCACAGTGTTCAAGTGTGCACGAAGGATTTATTCAAATCTCTCGGAATGGAGCATGGCGGAATCGAGGAGCGCATCGCGGGCATCAATCATATGGCTTGGCTTTTGGAAGTCAAAAAAGACGGCGTAGATCTATATCCGGAAATCAAAAGGAGGGCAAAAGAAAAACAAAAAACAAAGCATCATGATATGGTGCGGTTTGAATTGATGGATAAGTTCGGCTATTATGTCACGGAATCATCCGAACACAATGCAGAATATCATCCATACTTTATTAAACGGAACTATCCCGAGCTGATCAGCGAGCTGCAAATCCCGCTCGACGAATATCCGAGAAGATGCGTGAAACAGATTCAAAATTGGGAGAAAATGCGGGATGATATCGTTAATAATAAAAACCTTACGCACGAACGCTCAAAGGAATATGGTTCAAGAATTATAGAAGCAATGGAAACGAACGAGCCGTTCACCTTTGGGGGAAACGTCTTGAATACAGGACTGATCACCAATCTTCCTTCAAAAGCGGTTGTGGAAGTGACATGCGTCGCCGACAGAAAAAAAATTACCCCGTGCTTCGCCGGAGAACTGCCTGAGCAGCTAGCAGCCTTAAACCGGACGAATATTAATACGCAGTTGATGACAATTGAAGCCGCTGTTACACGAAAAAAAGAAGCGGTTTACCAAGCGGCAATGCTTGATCCGCATACAAGCGCGGAGCTTTCCATGACTGACATCATCTCCATGTGTGACGATTTATTTGCAGCACACGGCGATTGGCTTCCGGAATACAAATAAAAAAACTAGGGGGCCTCTCCCCTAGTTTTTTGGTTTTGTTTCGCCTTCCCAGGCCATCATGCCGCCTTCAACATTGACTGTTTTAAAGCCCTGCTCATCCAGGTACCTGCAGACATTCATGCTGCGCATTCCTGAGCGGCAGATAAATACGTACTCTTTGTCTTTGTCAAAGGTGTCCATTTTTTCAGGAATATCTCCCATCCGAATATGAACGGCTTGCGGGATCATGCCTTCCGCCACCTCTTCATCTTCTCTGACATCAATTAAATATAGTTCTTCATCCGCCTCAATTTTTTCTTTCAAAACGGCTGTACTGATTTCTTTTATCTCCAAAGAAAACACTCCTATTCACAATGATCATGTTCAGTATATCAAAGTCAGCTGGACGATTGCTATTTACAGACTGATGAAAAAAATCCCCTTTTGGCAAAGGGGATTTTTTCTAGGCTTAGTTTGCCACAATATTGACAAGCTTGCCAGGCACCGCGATGATTTTTCGAATCGTTTTGCCTTCAAGCTGCTCTTTGATCTTTTCATCTGCTTGAGCAAGCTGTTCCAACTGTTCTTTCGTCGCATCGGCAGGAACCTGTAATTTCGCTTTTACTTTTCCGTTCAGCTGAACAACGATTTCAACTTCATCATCCACAAGTTTCGTTTCATCATATTCAGGCCAAGCTTCGTATGCAATCGTGCCGGAATGGCCAAGCTTCTCCCAAAGCTCTTCCGCCAAGTGAGGCGCGACAGGAGAAAGAAGCTTCACGAAGCCTTCCATATATTCTTTCGGCAGCTCTGTTGCTTTATACGCCTCATTAATAAAGACCATCAGCTGGGAAATACCCGTGTTGAAACGAAGGCCTTCGTAATGGTCTGTGACTTTCATGACCGTTTCATGATACACGCGCTCCAATGTTTCACCAGCGCCTTCAACGATTTTGCCATTAAGCTCACCGCTGTCTTCAACAAACAGGCGCCATACGCGGTCAAGGAAGCGGCGCGCGCCGTCTAATCCTGATTCAGACCAGGCGATTGAAGCATCAAGCGGTCCCATGAACATTTCGTACAATCTCAGCGTATCAGCGCCGTGAGAAGCAACGATTTCGTCAGGGTTGACGACGTTCCCTTTAGATTTACTCATTTTTTCGTTGTTTTCGCCGAGAATCATGCCTTGGTTGTACAGCTTTTGGAATGGTTCTTTCGTCGGCACTACGCCGATATCATAAAGGAACTTATGCCAGAAGCGGGCGTACAGAAGGTGAAGCACGGCATGTTCTGCACCGCCGATATACATATCAACCGGAAGCCATTTTTCCAATTTCTCTGGTGATGCCAGCTGATTCGGATTGCGCGGATCAATATAGCGCAAGAAATACCAGCAGCTTCCCGCCCATTGCGGCATTGTATTCGTTTCTCTTCTTCCTTTTTTACCTGTCTCAGGATCTGTGACTTCCACCCAATCTTTAATGTTCGCAAGCGGTGATTCGCCTGTTCCGCTCGGTTTGATTTCATCCGTTTTCGGCAAAATCAGCGGCAGCTCCTCTTCCGGCACAGCCGTTGATGTTCCGTCTTCCCAATGAATGACCGGAATCGGTTCGCCCCAATAACGCTGACGGCTAAAGAGCCAGTCGCGCAGACGGTACGTCACTTTCTTCTCGCCGTTTTTCGTTTCTTCCAGCCAAGCGATCACTTTCTCAATCGCTTCCTGCTTGTTAAGGCCGTTCAGAAAATCTGAGTTCACGTGCTCGCCGTCGCCAGTGTACGCTGCTTCCTCAACATTTCCGCCTTTCACGACTTCCTTCACCGGAAGGCCAAATGTTTTGGCGAATTCAAAATCACGCTCATCGTGGCCAGGAACAGCCATAACAGCACCTGTTCCGTATGAAGCAAGAACGTAATCCGCAATCCAGATCGGCAATTTTTCTCCGTTTACAGGATTGATCGCATAAGCTCCTGTGAAAACGCCTGTCTTTGTTTTCGCAAGATCTGTACGCTCAAGATCACTCTTTGATTGAATTTCTTTGATATATGCTTCAACAGCTTCTTTTTGCTCTGCCGTTGTGATGTTTTCCACCAATGCATGTTCCGGAGCAAGCACAGTGTATGTAGCGCCAAACAGCGTATCTGGTCTTGTCGTAAACACCGTAAAGGATTCAGCATGTCCATCTACAGTAAAATGAACGTGTGCGCCTTCAGAACGGCCGATCCAGTTGCGCTGCATATCTTTAATGCTTTCCGGCCAGTCAAGCTCTTCCAAGTCTTCAAGAAGCCTGTCCGCATATGCTGTAATTTTCAGCATCCACTGCTTCATCGGGCGTCTCTCTACCGGATGGCCGCCGCGTTCGCTCTTGCCGTCAATAACTTCTTCGTTGGCAAGAACCGTACCGAGAGCAGGGCACCAGTTTACAGGCACTTCGTCAACGTAAGCAAGGCCTTTTTCGTAAAGCTTTAAGAAAATCCATTGCGTCCATTTATAGTATTCAGGGTCAGTCGTATTGATTTCACGATCCCAGTCATATGAGAAGCCAAGCGACTGAATTTGGCGGCGGAAATTATCGATATTCTGCTTCGTAAACACAGCAGGATCGTTCCCTGTGTCAAGCGCGTATTGTTCAGCCGGCAGGCCGAATGCGTCCCAGCCCATTGGATGTAGGACATCATAGCCCTGCATGCGCTTCATGCGGGACAGGATATCCGTAGCTGTATATCCTTCAGGATGGCCGACGTGCAATCCCGCTCCTGACGGATAAGGAAACATGTCCAGCGCGTAAAATTTTTCTTTTTCATTATTATCAAGAGTGGCAAATGTTTTGTTTTCGAGCCAATATGTTTGCCATTTCTTTTCTATCTCTTTGTGCTGAAAACTCAAAGTAAAAACCTCCTTCTGATTGAATACGGCGTTTATGGTTCAAGTATTGACGGGAAGGAGAGGATTATATTCAGAATATTCCCAAACTAAAAAAAACTCCCTCATCCCTAAAAGGGACGAGAGACTTTCGTTTTCCCGCGGTACCACCCTCGTTAGCGCGGCATGCGCCGCACTCACTTGATACTTTTAACGCAGTTATGCGTCAGCGGCTTTTCACCGCTGCAACTCTGAGGTGAGTTCGGAAACAAACTTGATTGACTTTCACCAGCCGTCAACTCTCTGCAACAATATCTGCTTCTTACTGCTCCTCTTCATTGTTCTTATCGCAACCGTAATCTTAACTGTATTTTATAGAATTCTGTTCATAAGTGCAAGCAGGTTTGTATACAATGGGAATGTACCCTGAACGGGCGAAGATTGAGGACAATTATTCGGGTGGAGTTTTGGTTTGACGTTTGGACTCGGCCGGTTCGCCTCCGCTGTTCATTTCTCTCACAAAGTCAAAACTTCTGAGAACAGCTTCACCGCCGTAGCCTGAGATAATGGATAAGATGACAAGTTGAATTCCTGAATCGGGGTCAGCGGATAATACAAGTAAAATGGAAGCTGTCATTCCGATAAACCAATCTTCCAAAAATCCAAGGTAGATAAACCGCTTCGTCATTCTGGGCTTCTCCAGCCTGCCTCTCTTTTTCACATGACCGAGAATCCCCATGATTCCTCCAATTACACAAGCAATAAGTACCTGATGCAGCATCTTCATCATCACCTTCCTAAAGCCCTTATTTCGTAAAGCGACTTCAGGCCATCCAGCCCCCTTAAACGATTCCGATGATTTTCGATATCTACATACTGGCAAATCTGAAAAAAGCTTGTTTCTTCCATTATATGTGAACACATGATCGGTAAGCTTGATGCATTGGATTCATTTTTCACCCAGTGACATTGACCTAGTCACTCATTTAGCTACTTCCGTTCATATGTTCAATCTCTGTTCTTATTTTTAGTGTATACGAGGACAAGCCTTGATGACAAACAACAAACTGCGCTTGCTTGAATCAGAACATGTGTTGTGCTACGGTTACTGTAGAATTCATTAAAAAAAGGGGAATACCAGGCTTTCGCACAGTTAGCTGACAGCCTAAGGGGGATTTATATGGCTAGTTTTCAATCATTTGGAGTACAAGGACAGCTGGAAGTCATCAAAAAAGCGCTTGATCACGCGCGAGTCGGTGTGGTAATTACAGATCCTGCACTTGAAGATAATCCTATTGTCTACGTAAACCAAGGCTTTGTTCAAATGACCGGCTATGAAGCCGGAGAGATTTTAGGAAAGAACTGCCGCTTCTTACAGGGGAAACACACAGACCCCGCTGAAGTAGACAACATCAGAATCGCTTTGCAAAATAAAGAACCGGTTACCGTTCAGATCCAAAACTACAAAAAAGACGGAACGATGTTCTGGAATGAATTGAGTATTGATCCGCTGGAGATCGAAGACAAGACCTATTTTGTCGGAATTCAAAAAGACATCACCCAGCAAAAAGAGTATGAAAAACTTCTCGAGGATTCCCTCACAGAAATTACTGCACTTTCAACGCCTATTGTCCCGATTCGCAACGGCATTTCGGCTCTTCCGCTAGTCGGCAACCTGACAGAGGAGCGATTTAATTCCATCGTCAGCACATTGACGAATATCTTATCAACATCCAAAGATGATTATTTGATCATTGATTTATCAGGATTAGCCCAAGTAAATGAACAAACCGCCGACCAGATTTTCAAGCTGAGCCATTTGCTGAAATTGACCGGAACCGAATTAATCATTACTGGCATTAAGCCAGAATTGGCTATGAAAATGAATAAACTGGACGCCAATTTTTCATCGCTGAAAACATATTCAAATGTAAAGGATGCCGTTAACGTGCTTCCGATTATGTAAAAAGATCCCGCTCATCCGGCGGGATCTTTATTATGAAGAGATTGATGCTTGCTTATTTGTTTCTTTAGCCGGTTTTATCCGTTTGTCATATAAAAGCGTCGTGGCAATACTGATCAACAGCAAAACCAAAAGAGATAAGACAAGAGCCTGAATGCCGAAATGATCGACAAGCAAACCGCCGAACAACGGACCAATCATTCTGCCGCCTGTCGCCGCGCTGTTGACAAAGCCTTGGTAAAATCCTTCCTTCCCTTTAGGGGCAAGCTGGTTGGCAATCGTCGGCACCGCAGGCCAGACAAGCATTTCCCCTATGGTCAGGATCACCATAGCAGCCAGAAACATCGGGAAATGCTTTGCCGTCAGCAGCATGCTGAAGGATACAATGAAAATGATAAATCCGATGACCATTTGCGCTTTCAGCGACTCCGCCCATTTTTTCACTACAAAGCTGACAAGCGGCTGGCCAAGCACAATTAAAATCCCGTTAACCGTCCACAGCACGCTATATAAGGAAAGAGATATTCCAATGCTTTGTGTGTACGAAGCAATTGTGGTAGACCACTGAGAATAAGCCAGCCATCCAAGTACATAGCCACTGCTTAATATGATGAGCGCAGCAAATTTTGCTTTGCCGTTTACGGCATCATAATCAAGCACCGATGTTTGAGACGCATCCTTCGTCTGAATATTTCGAAATCCGAAATATACGATAAAGAAAAAGGCCAGATACAATGCAGCATTCGCCAAAAATACGTATGAAAATGAGAAAGACGCCACTACACCGCCAAGCGCTGACCCAACGGCCACACCCGCGTTTTGCGCAACATATATCGCATTAAATGCCTTCCTTCCCCCTTCAGGCCACACCGATCCAGCCATTGCGTAGCTGGCCGGAAAAACAACACCGGAACCAAAGCCCACAATCGTCAGCAGCACAATATAGGCCGGCCACTCATGAAAAAAGACAAGGCCCATCAGGCTTGCTAACGTAATCGCAATCCCAAGCATAATCGATTTAAAGCCGCCGATTTTATCAAACAAAAAACCGCCGCATAAATTTCCTGCCACACTGGCGCCGGAATTCAGCATCAGCACAAGTCCGGCTACTGTTAATGACTTTCCTAAATGATTATGGATATAAATCGTATTCAGCGGCCATAAAAAAGAAGCACCCGTCACATTAATAAACATTCCAATGATTAAAATTTTAAGAGCACGCGGCACACTAATCCCCCTTTCTTACCTAAAAAAGCTCATGAAAAAAACGAAACCTAAAACGGCTTCGTACGAATCGAGTTATCATAGCACATTCATTCTATCTGTCTATCTCACATTTTTCAACTGATGAGCGTGAAAAAATCTAACAAATATTGATCAGAAAATGTAAAATAAATAGAAAAAGGGGGCATTTTATGGAAATGACATTAGTATTTTTAGGTTTTCTTGCATGTCTCATTTCGCTTGGCTATGGATTGTATCACCTCGTCAGATATGTGCTGAAAAAGGAAAAACATTTCTCTAAGAAACTCTTTTGGCCGCTTTTGATAGGAGGCCTGGTGCTGCTCTTCACCGGAGCAGGATTGGCAGAACCTGATGCTGCTGCAGCAAATGCTGAGAAAAAATATTCAGCGCTAAACGCCGAATATAAAAGTCTCACAAAAGAGCATGAAGCACTTGAGAAAGAATATAAATCTGTCAGCTCAGAAGCAAAGAAATTGAAAGACAACACAGAAAATCAGGACAAGCTTGAGCAGATTGAAAAAGAGAATAGCGAACTAAAAAAGACTCAGAAATCATTAAAAGCTGAGATTAAAGAGCTTCAAGAAAATCAAAAACAGCTCAAAGAAGATACAAAAACGGTTAAGGCTGAAAATGAAACACTCCAACAAGATAACACAAAGCTTGAAAAGCAATTGAAAGAGGCAAAAAGCCAAACTGCCAGTTCTCATGAAGACACTGGAAATTCTTCAAGCCATACCTATAAAAATGATGAAGCCAAAACAGCTGACACAGCAGAAGGCTGTAATATTAAAGGAAGCAAAAACGGCATCTACCACACGCCGGGCAGTACATACTATGACCGGACAACCGACCCGGCTGAAATGTTTTGTTCAGTTGAAGAAGCTGAAGCCGCCGGTTACCGGGCGCCAAAACGATAAACAAAAAGCTCCAGAATCTCTGGAGCTTTTGCTGTTTCACAACGACGATTTAATAACCTTCTTATAATAAAGAACTGACAGAAAACCAAAAATCGAGTAGAGCGCAGTATATAACACCATCACCACTATCATCGGCGTCCAGACCTCAGATCCGAATAAGAACCAGCCGGATTGGACGGCAAAGTAGCTGTGGAAGAGACCGACAACCAGTGGAATGCCGAAGTTGTACATTTGTTTGATTCGTATCCCCTTTATCAGGTCGCCCTGCGTAAAACCGAGTTTTCTCAAAATCGTATAATTCGGTTTTTCATCTTCACTTTCACCCATTTGTTTAAAGTAAAGGATACACCCCGAGGTGATGAGAAATGTTAATCCTAAGAAACCAACGATGAACATGACCATACCAAAAAGAGATTTTTGCGCAATACTTGTATCCAGCCTTGATAAATGCAGATCTTTCTTGTTCACCTTTTGAAAAAGCTCATTTGCTTTTTCAAGCTGATCTCCATGTTTCATATTAATGCCGATAAATTCAGATTGCGGAAGCTGAATACCGGGGTCTTTATCTTTGTTCAGCCGTTTATACAGGCTGTCATCCACTATGACAGCGGGCATTCCCCCGCTTGTAAACGTGTAGGATACAAGAAACTCATCTCTTAATCCTTTATAGTGTAATGGTTGCGTTTCATGCTTGCTGTTTACTTTAATGCTGCCCGAGTCTTTTAAAACCATTATTTTTTGCAGCAAGTCAGTATATCCTGAGAAAACCGCTTCCCCAACCGCCACATCGACTCCGTTTACATCTTTGTCGCTAACAACAGCAAGCTGTAATTTGCTAGGATCCCCCTGCATCTCTTTCGGGGTTCCATCCATGATATTTGTGACATCAAAAGACGCTTGCAGGACAGGGGTTTCCTTTTTCACATATGAAATGTTGCTTTCACTCAAACTGCTTTCAAATCGTTTGGCATCTTTCTCATTCATGAATGAAAAATCCGCCGCTACATTTTGTTCAGCAGTTTTTTCTGCCGAGTAATACGAAATATAAGCGAGCGATAACAGCCCGATGGCGAGCGCTGAAACGGTTGTAATAATCGTCAGCAGCAACGCGTTCGATTTCATTCTGAACATGATTGATGACAGTGACAGGACCTCAGAAATATTTAAGTAGCCGCCCTTGCTTTTTCGAATGATGTTCGAGATAAACGTAACCGATCCTTTATAAAACAAAAACGTCCCGATAATGACGCTCCCCAGGATGAAGCTCATCGCACCAAACAGTTCATTAATGGTCTTAAATTTTCCGCCAAACAGCTCAGAAGACACATAGTATCCTGTCAAAATCAGCACGATGCCTAAAGCGCCGATCAGCATCTGGAAAAATGATATTTTCTTCACTTTATCTTCAGTGGAAGACGCCACTTTAAATAAAGATAATATACTTTGTTTTTTGATAAACGTATAATTCATGACCATAATCAAAAGGTAAATGCCGCAGAATACAATGATCGTT
The DNA here is from genome assembly GCF_042709275.1 of Bacillus sp. LR_5. Lineage (NCBI taxonomy): Bacteria > Bacillati > Bacillota > Bacilli > Caryophanales > Bacillaceae > Bacillus > Bacillus sp. LR_5. The sequence continues at coordinate 15,654 of NZ_JAVAXX010000043.1, forward strand.
TGGATCAAGGCTTGCCCGGAAAAATGCAGTTTCGCATCAGCTTCGACATCCACAATTTTGAACAGAATCATCAATACCAGCTTCGATATCGAAAACCCAGCCACTACCCCGATCGCTAGGGAACCGAAATACAGCATGATATTTTCTGCACTTAAGATACGAAAGATTTTATGCTTCGTCATTCCGATTAATTGAAACAGCCCGATTTCTTTACTCCGTCTTTTAATAAAAATCGTATTGGCATATAAAATGAAGATTGCCACTACAGCCACAAGCAAAATCGAAGCGGTTTTAATAGCCGCGGCTCCCTTGATTGAAGCCTTCACTTCGTTAATCGCGGGATCATATTGGAGCGTGACAAAGGCGAAATAAAGTGCCACGCTAAAGATGAGCGCAAACACATACAGATAGTAATTCCGAAGATTCTTTTTCAAATTTCGCAGGATGAGCTGATTAATGTTCATGCTGCACCCCGCCTAACACGCCTTGCGTTTTCATAATATCCTGGAAAAACGTCTGCCTGTCCTGGCCCCCTTTATTCAGCTGCGTATACATTAGCCCGTCCTTAATAAAAATGACTCTGCCGCAGTAGCTTGCGGCGACGGGATCATGGGTGACCATAATGATCGTGGCGTTGCGTTTCTGATTGAGCTGGCTCAGCTTGTTTAATAAATCGGAGGCCGATTTCGAATCGAGCGCGCCGGTCGGTTCATCAGCGAAAATAATGCTCGGGTCATGAATAAACGCTCTCCCGGCCGATGTTCTCTGCTTCTGGCCGCCGGAAATTTCATTTGGGTACTTATCGCGCAATTCATAAATTCCCAATTCCTTTGCAACTTCCTCAAACTTGCGATTGGCTTCCTTTTTTGATAGTTTCGTGATCGATAATGGCAGAAGGATATTTTCTTTCACTGTCAATGTGTCTAACAAATTGTAATCTTGAAAGATAAAGCCTAAATGCTGTTTTCTGAATTCAGCCAGCTGCTTTTCCTTCATAGAAGTCATTTCATTTCCGTTAATGTTGATCGTTCCGTGACTGACCTGATCAATCGAAGACAGCACGTTAAGCAATGTGGTTTTCCCGGACCCTGATGCCCCCATAATACTGACAAATTCGCCTTTTTGGATATGGATATCAATACCTTTGAGCACTTCTTGTTTATTCAGCTTGTTTCCATAGCTTTTTCGAATTTTATTTGCTTGTAAAATCATCATTTCTATAATCTCCTTTATATTGGATAATCTCATTATAAAAAGGAATGCCGGGCATTTCCTTCGATACTGCGAACAAAAAAGAAAAGCATGTGACATTTTTGTCACATGCTTATGACACGTTCAAATTGATTCCGTTTCGGAAAGGTTAATGTAAAAACGGTCCCCACACCGAACTCCGAATCAACATCTATATGGATCAATAACGGCGCCGCGGCTTTTTTCGCCAAGTACAGCCCCATGCCTGTGGACGCTTGATCATGGTGGTCCGTTGTAGATGTAAATCCTTTATCAAAAATACGCGGCACATCTTTTTGATCAATGCCCCTGCCACAGTCTTTCACTTGGAGCTGCGTCCGTTCCCCTTTTTGAGTGCTTTTGATTTCTATCTCAGAGGCTTCGCTGTATTTCACCGCGTTTGTCAGCAGCTGTCTGATGATAAACGCCAGCCATTTTGCATCGCTCAGCACTTCTTCAGCCTCCAGCTGAATATCAAAGCCGATCCCTTTTTGGATACACCACGATTGTAAATCTTTGATTTCCTTGAAGATCAAAGGCTGAAGCTGAATGAATTCCACAGACAGATCGTTTTCAATAAATGATATGCGTTTTTGATGAAGCTGCTGATCTAAAAGCAGGTGAATACGCAGCCATTCATATGATAGCTGGGATTTCAAAGCTTGGCCTTCCATTCTATCAATGATTAAATGCATCGCTGTCAATGGGGTTTTGACCTCATGGATCCATGCCATCAGCTCATCTTTTTCATTTTCCAATGCCAAGCGATGCCGGGCAGCGGTTTGCTTCAAGTGTTCCGTTTGTCCGGTAATGCTTCTTTCAACCATCGATTCAAACGGCGTTTCCGGTTCATTTATCGATGTCACATCAAGATGATTCTCCCATGTTTGCAGGCTTTTATAAAACGCCGTTTCTTTCCGATAGCGGAACCAAAGGAATATGATAAAAAACAAGCCACACAAATACACCATATAAAGAACATTTTCAAATGAAATGGAAGGATCAACAAAAGCAATGACTAACATCAAAGCCTGCTGAAACAAAAACACGGCAATCCAGCTTCGCCTTTCAGTGAGGAATGCTTTAATCATAGAAATGATCCTCTTCCTTCGCCATGTAGCCTTGGCCGACCTTTGTCTCGATATACGTGCCAAGCTGCAGGGCATCCAGTTTTTTCCGCAGGCGGTTGACATTGACGGTCAGCGTATTATCACTCACAAAACGCTCATCGTTCCACAAGCTTCTGATCAGCTCTTCTCGGCTGACGATCTTGTTTTTTTGTTCTATTAGCTGTTTTAAAATGAACATTTCATTTTTAGTCAGTTCAACAGAGCCTTTGTCATTGCTGACGAGGTTCTGCTCTGCGTCTATGGCAGCACCGCACCATGTTTTGATCGTGCTCGACTCCGTATTATAATGATGCACGCGCCGGAAAATCGCTTGGATTTTCGCAATCAGCACATCAAAGTGAAATGGCTTTTGAATAAAGTCATCTGCTCCGAGCTGCATAGACATCACCATATCAGCAGGATGATCACGGGAAGACAAAAAGAGAATCGGAACATTTGACCGGGAGCGGATCAGCCGGCACCAATGAAATCCATCGAATTTAGGCAGCTGGACATCAATAATGACACAATCAGGCTTAACTGCCGCAAATTCCTGCAGCACTTGACTGAAATCCTGAATGCCGTATACATCATAAGACCATCCCGTTAAACGATCCTTGATTTCATGAAACAGCGATTCATCATCTTCAATTAGCAAAAGTTTAAACAATCGACTCACCGCACTTTTTCCTTTTTTATCAAGTGTATAGCAAAACACCTTCATACGCTATAGAGAAAGCCGGCTGTCTCAGCCGGCTCGTACGCATTATAATTCTCTTCTCAACGCAGTCAGCACGTTGGTTTTAGTCGCTTTTCTTGCCGGGTTCATACCGGAAATCACCGCAACCCCTCCGCAAATCACAACGGCAATGATCACAAGGCTGCCCGGGATATACGAGAATGTGTAATTCAAATCGCCCGCTTCGCCTCCGCTTGTCGCCGCGAGAATCATTGGAACGGCCAGGTTGACAAGGTAGCTCACGCCGTAAGAAATGATAATCCCAATCACACAGCCTAAAATCCCGATATACGCGCTTTCCATCAAGAACATTCGGCGAATAATAGACGGACTCGCTCCAATCGCTTTCATAATGCCAATCTCCTGCGTTCTTTCTGTAACTGCCATCGTCATCGTGTTAAAAATGCCGATTGCTGAGATGATAACAGCAATACATCCGACAAAGATCAGGCCGATTTTGAAGACCATGAAGAAGGTGTTGACTCCTTCAAGCTCGGTCGTAACTGATGTGACATAGTATCCATCATCTGTCAGATCATTTGTCAGCTGTTCCACGTTCTCAAATTTATCAGCAAAAACGCTAATGTTATTTTCAACATTTCCGCCTTTAAAATCTAAGAATTCCGAAAAATCCTTCTTGAATTGATCACTGATGAAAATGTTTGAGTCCTCCATCCAATCTTGAGATGGCTTTTTTGCAATACCGACAATTTTAAAGTCATATGTTTTTGTTTTTTCAACATCCCCTGTTTTAGGATCTGTTTTTGATACACTTAATTCAATCGTTTTGTTCAGAATATCTTTCGTATAGCCTTCTGGTTCTTTTATATCTTCCGGGTTTCCTTTTGCTTCCTCGATTTTTTTGTTATACTCTTCCGATTCTTTTTTCGTCAATAATCTCTTTGCAAAGTCGTATCCTACTACGATTTCATTTTCCGACTTTGCGACTCTTCCTTTTTCCAACTCCATATTGGCCTTTAGTTCATCATTCATATTGGTAAAGATTAAATTAGAGCTTTCATTTGTACGATTGCCTAAAGTTGCTTTGTTTGGTTCATACACTTGCGTTCTTTCTACAACTGACCTTACATGATCGTACTTCTCTAAATCAGCTGTTTTAATGGGCTTATCGCCTTCCTTGCCCATTACACTGACTTTAGTCACAACCTGCTGGCTCATTGTGATATCCGTAATCGTCTTTTGAATGCCGAATCCAACCGATGACAGCACCACTAAAAACGCACACGCCATTGTTGTCGCAAGAATTGTCATAAAGACACGCAGCCTGTTTTTCTTCATATTTCTTCTGATAAAATGAACCTGATCCTTAAACCTCAACGGTAATTCCCCCTTTTAACACACCGTCATGAAGCTGAAATTTTGAATGTCCGATGGAAGCCACTTCATCATCGTGAGTAATAATCACAAATGTAATGCCCCGCTCACGGTTTAGCTGTTGAATCAAATTCAGCACTTCCTGTTCCGTTTCTGAATCAAGGCTTCCCGTCGGCTCATCCGCTAAAATAATGGATGGGTTTAAAATCAATGCTCGCGCAATACTGACACGCTGCTGCTGGCCGCCCGACAGTTCATTCGGATAATGAGCGGCATGGTTTTCAAGACCGACGCGTTTCAGCATGTCCTGCACCTTTTGCTTGCGCTCAGATGGTTTAATCCCTTTTAACGCCAGCGGCATTTCAACATTTTCATACGTCGTTAACCCCGGGATAAGCTGAAAGCTTTGAAAAATAAACCCGAAATGGTCAAGCCGAAATTGCGCCCATTCCTTTTCATTAAATCCCGTAACATCAGTGCCATTAATGACAATCCGTCCTTTTGACGGCGATATGTAACCGGAAATTAAATTCAGAAGCGTGGATTTTCCTGAGCCGCTTCGCCCGACAATACAGGCGATTTCACCTTTCGCCACGCTTAAGGAAACACCCTTCAATACTGGAACTTCATTCTCACGGCCCTTTTTTCCTATCGTGAAAGAATGGTCGATATGCTGAACATCAATCATATATTCTCTCTCCCTTACAACTGTTTTGTTTTTTTATAAATCGCAAAATAACTGATGAAGAAACCAATCACAGCGCCTGCAGCCATGCCGACGACATAACCGGCAAAGCTCTCGCTTGCAGCGTATCCAAAGTAGCCGAAGCCCAAAATGCCAATAATAATGACGATCACTTGCACCGGGCGATCCAATGCTTTCCACAAAAAGAAATTTCCATTTCGTTCATTAGACAGTTTGACGAAACTGATGTAGCCGATGATGTAGAACATGATGCTCATCACAGCTGGAATCACTAAATAATGCGGTGAATCCTCAACCCAGTTTGGAACAACATATGTGATCGGAAATATATACTGCATCCATTCAGGTATAGGGTAATCTAAAAATCCCGCTCTCCCGCCAAAAAGGATATCCATATTAATCGCAGGAAGGGTAATCACTAAAAAAGGCAAGATGGTGACAGTAAATGAGACCAGCAGCTGTGCAAAAATATGGCCTGTCAAAGCTCCTCCAGCCATAACCAAAGAATAAGCCAGCATGCTGATGATGATCATTCCAAGGCTGTAGTGATGAAAATTAGCAACCTGATCAGGCTTCAAAAGCATAACCAGCAAAACAGCTAATCCATACCCCGTGATTTGTGAAACCACAATCACCATTCCGCCCATCATAAACTTTGCGTTAAATATCTGCCCACGTGTATAAGGAAGGCTTAATGTAAAATCAAACAAGCCCTTGCTTCGTTCAATCCCAAGCTGGCTGACCGCCAAAACGACACCCCAAATCCAAAACAGTGAGATAAATGTGCCGTTTAAATAGTTAATCGTAAATACGCAGGTTCCGATCCACTCGTTCTGATTAGCCACGCAGCCTTGATATGAGATGTACGTATTTAAAACGGTAAAAGGATTGCTAAGCATAAATACCAAAAAAATCATGATGAGCAGAGCTTTATTTTGCTTCCACTCTTTATAAAACAGCCCGGAATCCGGCACATCACTTCCCTCCAAACCGAAAGCATGATCTTAATTTTTCGTTTTCTTATAAATGGAGAAGTAGCTCACAAAGAATCCAACCACCGCTCCAATGACCATTCCAAAAATATAACCAATAATGGACTGTCCGGCAGAGTATCCAAATAAACCAAAACCAAGAATACCGAAAGCCATAACCAGAATTTGTACAGGACGATCTAATCTGTTCCAAAGGAAAAAGTGTCCGTTTCGCTCACTTGGATGCTTTTTGAAGCTTATATAGCCAATCAAGTAAAACAGAATGCTCATAGCAGCTGGAATCATTAGAATATATTTACTATCGATAAGCCAGTCACTTGCAACATAACCAACGGGCACAAGATATAATAAATTGCTTGCCAGAGAGAAATAAGCTTCAGGAGAAGGGAACATTTCCCATATACTAACACCAAAAACAATTTCAAAGTTTCCTACCGGCAAAGCAACAATTAAATACGGTAATACCGCTGCAGCAAATGCCGTTAATAACTGGGCAAAAACATTCCCCGTTAATGCACCAGCGGCCATCAACAAACAATAAGCCATAAAACTAATCACGATTACTCCAACACTGCTGTGCTCAAAAAAGTAGACGTGTTCAGGGTTATAGACAAGAATCAGCAGCCATGCGAGTAGAAAGCCAATCAATTGCGACAGCACAATCACAATACCGCCTAACCAAAATTTCGTCTGAAAAATTTGGCTTCTGTTATAAGGGAGGCTTAATATAAAATCCATCGTGCCTTTCGAACGTTCCATTCCCAGGAAGCAAACCGCCAAAATGACACCCGGCACCCAGTTGATATCTATCAGATTGCTCCTATGATAATTTACAATAAAATCACAATATTGCGGGTCTTGATGAGCCAGACACCCTTGATAAGACAAATACGTATTAACGATAGAAAGCGGATTTGCCAGCACTAAAAACACAATACTTAACAAAATCAACACTTGATTCTGCTTCCACTCTCGATAGAGGAGACCTCGGTCTACCATCTCCGCTTCCCTCCAAACTTCGCAATGAATACTTCTTCCAAGTTGACAGGAAGCTCATTCCACACTTTTGGCTTCAGTTCTCTCAAAAAGCTCTTGTTCTCCTCATCGCTTTTCGGGATCAGCACCGTGTAAAACACACCGGCCTGATCGAGCATCGGAATGTTTTGTTCTCTGATGGCCAAATTGACATCTGTATCAAACGCCATTTGAATTTTAATGTATTCTTCTTTTAATTCATCAAGATCCATGACATTTGTCAGCCTGTTATCTTCGAGAAAACCAATTCGGTTGCACATCCGCTCTATGTCCTCAAGCCGGTGAGAGGTAATCAGAATGCTCGTATCACGCTCAGCCACTTCATCGACCATCAGCTGCAGCACATCATGTCTTGTCACCGCGTCTATTCCATCCGTCGGCTCATCAAGGAGAATGAGCGCCGGTCTCGCCGCAAACGACAGAACGAGCGACAGCTGTTTTTTCAAACCTGTCGACAGCTCGCGGTATTTTTTCGTTTCTGGAATTTCATACCTGTTCATCAGCTCATTCGCATACGTAACATCAAATTTCGGATAAATTCTTCTTAGGATATCGACTAGCTGCTTGTATGTATACTTGTCGTAAAAAGGATTTTGAACAGGCATGTAGATGATATTCTGTTTGACCTTCGGATGCTTTTTGATTTCTACGCCATCAAACAAAATCGTCCCGCTGTCGGCGAAAATGATTTGCTGGATTAAGCGAAGCATTGTCGTTTTGCCTGACCCATTGCGGCCGAGCAGCCCGAAGATTTCTCCTTTTTCAATTGTTAATGAAACATCTTTTAATACTTGATTTCCGTCAATCGTTTTTGACAGCTGCCGTAGTTCAATCATTTTCTGCGCCTCCCTTCACATCAGCGCTGATTTCCTTTATCCATTCTTGCAGTTTCTCCAGCTCAACCCCTGCATAGTGTGCATCGATGATGAGCTGTTTGAGTTGCTCTTTAATCATCGTCATCTTCCCTTCAACCAGTGTCGTTTTTGCATTCTCCGATATATAGGTCCCTCTGCCCCGAAGCGTTTCAATAATCCCCTCTCGCTCAAGCTCTTTATACGCTTTGCTGACAGTGTTCGGATTCGCAATAATGATCGTCGCCAATTCTCTGACAGAAGGAAGCTTATCACCAGGCTTCATGATCCCTTTCAAACAAAGCTCTTTCATCTGCTGAATAATTTGTTCGTAAATGGGTGTTGAGCTTCTTGGATCGATTTGAATCATTTACTTCCCTACTTTCTATACGATCTGAACCTTTATAAATAAAACTGATCAATTATACTTTTTTGCCATTCAAAACCGATCATCACAAGAACAAGAAAAAAAGAACAAGCGATCACAGATGCAGCGATCAGCATCGGCAAGTTACGTTTGCTTCGTTTTTTATGTTTCATAACTGCCTCCCTTTAATTTCAATATATAAATGACTTTTCATCAGTGTCTATAGTGTATTACTTCGGTTAGTACACTTAATACAATAAATACTTTGATCCACAAAGTCAATCCCTTTTTACAAAAAAACGGACCCTTATCAAAAGGGTCCGTTTCTTACACATCAAGAGGGTGCTGCAGGATCATATTATTTTGCAAAGCTTGAAGCTGAAGTCTCATTCTGTACAGCTGTTCTCTCTGCTGATCATTTGACGACAGCCACAGCTTATTTAAGGCATTTACCGCATTTTCAAGCTGCATTTGTGCATCACTGTATTCTTGGTCATTATAATGCTCTTGTTTAGAAGCGATTGTCAGCTGTTCTTCAGCATAATCATATGCCTGCATACATTGCTGGAGATGTTCATCTACTGATTGTCTTGTTGCCACAGTAACCCCTCCTCTTGGTAATGGAAATAATCCATCATTCATATTGTAGCCCCATCTCACTTCGTTCAATAAAGTAATTTATGGTCGATATTCATTTGTTCTCTTGTGAAATGCGTGCTACAATTTTAGGATGCTGCAATCGTACGCAAGGAGGCACATGAATTGTGATGCAGAACAATCCTTTTCCTTATTCAAATACGGAAAAACGCTATCATACATTGAATTATCATCTCAGAGAACATTTCGGCCATAAGGTGTTTAAAGTGGCGCTGGACGGCGGCTTTGACTGCCCGAACCGGGACGGCACCGTTGCCCACGGCGGCTGTACTTTTTGCAGCGCAGCAGGTTCCGGCGATTTTGCCGGGAACCGGGCCGATGATTTAATTACGCAATTCCATGACATCAAAAACCGTATGCACGAAAAATGGAAGGACGGCAAATACATCGCTTATTTTCAGGCTTTCACCAACACGCACGCGCCGGTTGAGGTGCTTCGTGAGAAATTTGAATCTGTCCTCGCGCTTGATGATGTGGTCGGCATTTCGATCGCCACACGTCCGGATTGTCTGCCCGATGATGTCGTTGACTATTTGGCAGAGCTGAATGAACGCACGTATTTGTGGGTGGAGCTTGGGCTTCAAACGGTTCATGAACGGACTGCTCTTCTGATCAACCGCGCACATGATTTTAACTGCTATGTGGAAGGCGTCAATAAATTAAGAAAACACGGCATACGTGTCTGCTCGCACATTATCAACGGATTGCCTTTGGAAGACCGTGACATGATGATGGAAACTGCTAAGGCCGTCGCAGATTTGGACGTCCAAGGCATTAAAATTCATCTGCTGCACCTATTGAAAGGCACGCCGATGGTCAAGCAATATGAAAAGGGAAAGCTGGAATTTCTTTCTCAAGATGATTATGTTCAGCTCGTCTGCGATCAGCTTGAAATCATTCCGCCTGAAATGATTGTCCACCGCATTACAGGTGACGGACCGATAGAATTGATGATCGGGCCGATGTGGAGCGTCAACAAATGGGAAGTGCTTGGCGCCATTAATAAAGAGCTTGAAAATCGCGGCAGCTATCAGGGGAAGTTCTTCCAGCATCTTGAGGAGGAATCAGCCCTATGATTTTGAAAAAAATTCTTCCTTACAGCAAAGAACTGCTGAAAATGGCCGCGGGAGAAGGAGATATCGCCGTAGATGCAACGATGGGCAACGGGCATGATACGCAGTTTTTAGCGGAGCTTGTCGGTGAAAACGGCCATGTGTACGCATTCGACATCCAAGAATCAGCCGTGGCCAATACGAAGGAACGGCTCGGTGAGACATATCAAGCGCGAACAACGTTATTTCACAAAAGCCATGACAAAATTGCTGAATCCCTTCCGCCGGAAACACATGGCAAAGTGGCGGCCGCTGTATTTAACCTCGGCTATTTGCCGGGCGGGGACAAATCGATTACAACGAACGGCAATTCAACAATCAAAGCAATTGAACAGCTTCTCAGCATCATGAAAGATGAAGGCCTGATTGTTTTGGTCGTCTATCATGGTCACCCGGAAGGCAAAGCTGAAAAAAACGACGTGCTTGACTTTTGCCGGAACTTGGATCAGCAAGCCGCCCGTGTTTTAACATACGGATTTATCAATCAACAAAATGACCCGCCATTTATTGTCGCCATCGAAAAAAAAGCTCAAATCAGCAAATGATTTGAGCTTTTTTCTTTGAGTTTTTCATCCAGCCCATTTTTTGAAATTTCCGGTAGGCTCTGCCGTTTATATAAAAGAAAAAGGAGGTTTTTCCGCTTGCTTTGATCAGCTTCTTCGCGAGCCGGCCTATTTCCTTTTGGCCAGCCACTTTATCATCTGACAAATAAACGCCCAGCAAGCCGCGATTGATTAAACGATGGAAGTTTTCATGCGGAATGCCTTGTAAATGTTCGTCGGCTTTTTGGATAAAGTGTTCAAGCCGCTTCATCATTTCTTCATGCGACTCGTAATACGAGCAGAAATTTAAGTCCCCTTCCAGCAAGTCCTCCTCTTGATCAATCAAATAATCAAGCAGAATGTGAAGCCCTTGTATGTAAGGAAAATAACTATTGCGGATTTTTTTAGCGGTGTTTTCTGTGAAATCAGGCTGGAACGAATACGCAACAAGACAGAATATGCCTAACGTAGAGCCTGCACAGGCTGAAAATTCATACCATTCCATCTTCTCAGGCAGCTCAGATTCATATTGAGTAAACCACTTCTCAAGCCGCGGAACACGCTCATGCTCAATGACGTGCTTATGCACCTGCAAATCGCAATAATAGCCGCACAGTTCAAGCAGATAAGGTTTAATCATGTCGTAGTGCTCAATTGAACCAAGAACACGCTGGCACGTTTTGACCAGTTCATGCAAATATCCGCTGTCATCCTGTTCTTCTCTGAATTGATAATAATTTTGCGGTTCCGCTCCCACTGTCAGTGCGTCCTGCATTGAGGTGTGGAGCATCCGAAAATCCTGCGGGTCAAGTGAGGTGCTGCGGTCGCACAGATTGTCCAGATAATCACTGATCGTTTGATACGCGATGATAAACTCGACGCATTTCTGCTTTTGATTGCCTGACAATAAGGCCAGTATGCCGCCGCCCTCACAGTGGAACGTTTTGTCTCGAATACTTGCGGTTGCCTGTGCTTTTAATTCACTGTTATAAATTGATTCTGATTTTTGCTTCCAAATGTCCAGCTCTTGATGAACGAGCGGAAATATATCTCGATATACTTTTGCCATCAGTCCAAAAGGATGTTCTGGTACTGTCAACACATGCACCCCCAACTAGTTCAAATATATTGATCAGTAAACGCTCTTGCTGCTTTAAAGACATCTTCTCTTTCGGGTTCATTAAATATTTCATGATAAAGCCCTTCCCACTCTCTGTACGCTTTATTATGGGAAGCTACACCTGAAAACCACTTAATGACCATCGTTTTGTCAACAAGCTTATCGTCACCGGCCTGCATCACAAGAAGCGGCACTCTTAAAAACGCATCTGTCGGCACCATCGCTGACTCAATAGTTTTTAAAAGCTCTCTGTACCATCTGACAGAAACTTTCCTGACGTATAACGAGTCATTTTGGTCGGCCTCGATGACGTCCTCATTACGCGTCGCCATATCAATTGATAATCCCGAATCAACTTTAAGCGACGGAGCGATGACATTCAGGCCTCTGGATGCAAGGTCAAGCGCTTTATTGACTTTAATTTGCAGTCCGAGACACGGTGATGATAAAATAATTCCCGTAATACGGGGATTTCTTTGCTGTTTAAACCATTCAATCGCGACCAGGCCGCCCATGCTGTGACCGAGAAGAAAAACCGGCAGCTCAAAGGTTCGTGCTTTATCTATCCAAGTATCTACTTCATCAATGTATTCTTGAAATGAGCGAATATGACCTCTGGCCCTTGTGGTTGTCCCCTGACCCGGCAAGTCGCCCATGACAACGTGATAACCCGAAGATCTCCACATTTCAATCAGCCATTTATATCGTCCGTGATATTCACTTGCCCCGTGGATCATCACAATCACGGCGACAGGTCTGTCTGCTTTCCAGGTCCACATGCTCTTCACCTCATACGAAATTTAAATAGAGAAAGAAGGATGAATACTATGATCTACCCTTATAAGGAACACATGCCAGATATCCACCCAACAGCCTTTGTAGCTGATAATGCAACCATTACTGGTGATGTCGTTATCGGAGAACAGTCCAGCATTTGGTTTTCTGTTGTCATAAGGGGAGATGTCGCGCCGACTAGAATCGGAAACAGAGTCAATATCCAAGATTTAAGCTGCCTCCATCAAAGCCCGAACCGGACGCTTCTCATTGAAGATGACGCCACGATAGGCCATCAGGTTACACTTCATAGCGCTGTTATCCGCAAGAACGCCTTAATTGGTATGGGCTCAATCATCTTAGACGGAGCCGAAATTGGCGAAGGCGCCTTTATTGGTGCCGGCAGTCTTGTCCCGCCGGGAAAGATCATTCCGCCTGGCCATCTCGCTTTTGGCCGTCCTGCAAAAGTCATCCGCCCTTTGACCGAAGAAGACCGACAAGATATGCAAAGAATACGGTCGGAATATGTAGCAAAGGGCCAATACTATAAATCACTTCAACAAACATAAGACCTGCTTCGTCTTACTTTACCATTTTTCAAATTATGTTTGAAAGCAATAACCATTGTTTACCCGGACGTCATGACAGTTCGGGTTTTGATTTCTCCATAAAACGTTCACATACGGCACAAACGTATGACTTTTATCTTATCATAAAACTTGTTCCGCAACTGTAAGCTACTTCTGCAAAAAACATATTCCTATTCTTTCCTGTTCTCTACTTTCTATGAGCACACACAAAAAGAGCCCGCTGGGAGCTCTTTTGGTCAGCTGATATTTCGTTCGTTGGCAGCAGCCGCATTTTTCTTATGAAAACCTTTTCCATAATACACGGCAAGTAAGATAAGAAACCAAATCGGCCCGACAATCACGGCTACCCTTGTATCGGGACTGTAAGCCATAAGAATAACGACAAATGCTAAAAATGCCAAAGATACATAAGACGTAAACGGAAAGAAAGGCATTTTGTATTTTAAGTGTTTCTTTTCTTCCGGCCGCAAGCTTTTCCGGTATCTAATTTGAGAAAGCAAAATGATCGCCCACGTCCAAATCGCTCCGAATGTCGCAATGCTTGTGACCCAAGTAAACACCTTTGCAGGTACAACATAGTTTAACAGCACTCCGACTAATAAAGCGCCCGCTGAAGCCAGAACAGCTTTACCCGGGATGCCTCCTTTCGTCAGCTGCCCGTATGCTTGTGGTGCCTCACCCTGCTCCGCTAAGTTAAACAGCATCCGCCCTGTGCTGAAAATGCCGCTGTTGCATGAAGACAGCGCAGCCGTCAAGACGACAAAGTTAATGATGCCTGCTGCCGATGGAATGCCCACTTTTTCAAATGTGAGGACAAACGGGCTTCCTTGTGAGCCAATTTCCTGCCATGGGTAAATAGACATAATAACAAATAAAGCGCCTACATAAAAAATCAAAATACGCCAAAATACCGTATCAATTGCTTTGGCCAACGATTTTTGCGGGTTTTTCACTTCACCAGCCGTTACCCCGATCATTTCAATCCCTAAATAGGCGAACATCACCATTTGAAGTGACAATAAAACCCCTTTTATTCCATGTGGGAAAAATCCTCCGTTGTTCCACAAGTTGCTGATTCCGGTTGCAATGCCTCCATTGCCGACCCCTGCGATGATCATCAATAAACCGACAGCAATCATTGATAAGATTGCAACAATTTTAATCAAAGCGAACCAAAATTCCAGCTCTCCGTAAGCTTTGACAGCCAAGAAATTAACACCCGTCATAATGACCAGCGCCGATAATGCCCAAATCCAGTTTGGCACGTCCGGAAACCAGTACCCCATATAAATCCCGACAGCAGTGATTTCAGCCATACAGGTGACAACCCATAAAAACCAGTAGTTCCACCCTGTTAAATAACCTGCAAGCGGTCCCAAATAATCACGGGCATAGCGGCTGAAGGAGCCAGCGACCGGTTTTTGAATGGCCATTTCTCCAAGCGCTCTCATAATAAAAAACATGACCAGGCCGCTTATGGCATACGCTCCCAAAATACCCGGCCCTGCTAATTGAATAGCTGATGCGGAGCCGAGGAACAATCCCACTCCTATAGCAGCCCCTAAAGACATTAAAGAAATATGCCTTTCTTCGAGTCCGCGGTGCAGCTCTTGTTTTTGTTTTTGCATGCTTTCTTCTCCCCTAGAAAAAAATATCAATAAATTATTTTTCTGAATTTTTCGTGTAGATTGGGTAAATCAATGATGATGGAGAAATAAAAGGATAATAACAAGGCTTTCGACGAATCGAAAGCCTTGTTGTCTGTTACACAAAGATGACTTCTTTAGGCTGATGGCTCAGCTCTTCAGGCATATACCGTTTTTCGATATTGATGCTGTGCCAAATCATAAAGATCAGTACAGTCCAGATTTTACGGCTGTTATCAGCCTTGTCCGCACAATGGTCTTCAAGAAGCTGAAGAACATAATCCTTGTGGATATAAGCATCCGTTTGGCTTTCCTGAATCATGTTCCGCACCCATTCGTTCATTTCGTTTTTCAGCCAATGACGAATCGGTACAGGGAAACCAAGCTTTTTGCGGTTTAATACGTGCTCAGGCACAATTCCTTCAGCGGCTTTGCGAAGAAGATACTTCGTCGTGCCGTTCTTCGTTTTCAGCTCATCAGGAATTTTTGAAGCGACGTCAAATACGACTTTATCCAAGAACGGCACACGCAGTTCCAAAGAATTCGCCATCGTCATTTTATCCGCTTTTAACAAAATATCGCCGCGCATCCAAGTATGGATATCGACATACTGCATTTTGTTGATATCGCTGTATGAGCTGCTTTCTGTAAAGTAAGTTTTTGTCACATCACGATATGAAAGATTCGGATTATAATGCTTCAGCAGCTGTTTTTTAACAGATTCCTCGAAAATTTTCGCGTTACCGATATAACGATCCTGAAGCGGAGTACAACCGCGCTCAAGCAGGCTCTTTCCTCTCATACCTTCAGGCATAACAGCCGCAACGTGCAGAAGCATCTTTTTCAGGCCTGACGGAATGCGTTCAAACGGTTTAAGCGAAAGCGGCTCACGGTAAATGTTATATCCGCCGAAGAGCTCATCCGCACCTTCTCCTGATAAAGCAACCGTTACATGTTTTTTCGCTTCTTTTGCAACAAAGTACAACGGAATCGCTGCAGGATCAGCAAGCGGATCATCAAAATGCCATACGATCTTCGGAAGCTCGTTCATGTATTCCTCAGGCGAAATGACTTTACTGATATTTTCAATGCCAAGTGCCGCTGCAGTTTCTTTCGCTACATCGACTTCACTAAAGCCCTGCTGTTCAAATCCGACAGAGAATGTTTTTAAGCTTGGATGAAATTCCTTCGCAACGGATACAATAAAGGAAGAATCAATTCCGCCAGACAGGAATGAACCGACAGGAACGTCACTTCTCATATGAACGTTTACAGAGTCATAGATCGCGTCTCTGACTTCTTTCACAAGCTTATCTTTTTCAGTCTGAACTGGCTTAAAGTTCGCTTTGAAATACGTTTTGAATGTGATATCGCCGTCCGGGCGGATTGTGAACTGTGAACCCGGCTCTACTTTTTTCACATTGGCATCAAGCGTGTTTGGTTCAGGAACGAATTGGAAAGACATGTACTGCTGCAATGCCTCTTTATCTATTTCAATATCATTCTGAGCAACCATTAAACTTTTTCTCTCTGAGGCAAAATAAACCTGATCATTGATCGTTGTGTAGTACAACGGTTTAATGCCGAATGGATCTCTTGCTCCATAAAGCACATGATCGTTTTTATTCCAAATCAGAAAGGCAAACATACCGCGGAGTTTGGACGCCGCTTCTTCTTTGTAGTGACGGTAAGTCGCAAGAAGAACCTCTGTGTCCGAATCCGTGTTGAATGTATACCCCTTTGCTTCAAGTTCTTCTCTCAGTTCAATATAGTTATAGATCTCTCCGTTAAAGATAATCCAATATGTTTCATCTTCATATGATAAAGGCTGTCCGCCATTTTCTACATCAATAATGCTGAGCCGTCTGAATCCGAATCCAACGTGCTCATCATGGAAATATCCATCACTGTCAGGACCGCGGTGAACGATCATTTGGTTCATTTGTTTGATTAGTTCTTCTTGATCAGCGGTTTGAGCTAACGGATGCTTGTTAAAAACCCCGACAAATCCACACATAGTATTGCCTCCATAATTAAAATTGTCATCATTGAACCCCTATTTATAGACGCTGTGAATAGTATTTGGTTTCACGGTTATGTAAAAAAATAAACATGAATACAACGTGAAAAAGGGAAAGCCGCTTAACCAGTAAGCGGCTATAAAGTTATTCTCCTAACGCTTCTTTACGCAGCTGCTCAGCTTTGTCTGTACGTTCCCACGGAAGATCAACATCGTGGCGTCCAAAGTGGCCGTACGCAGCAGTTTGTTTGTAGATCGGACGGCGTAAATCAAGCATTTTGATAATGCCGGCAGGTCGTAAATCAAAGTTATTGCGAACAACTTCAATCAGTTTTTCCTCAGAAGCTTTACCGGAACCGAATGTGTTGATTGAGATTGATACAGGCTGTGCAACACCAATCGCGTAAGCAAGCTGTACTTCGCAAGAATCAGCAAGCTCAGCCGCAACGATGTTTTTCGCAACGTATCTTGCTGCATAAGCCGCAGAACGGTCTACCTTCGTTGCATCCTTACCTGAGAACGCTCCTCCGCCGTGGCGTGCATAGCCGCCGTAAGTATCAACGATGATTTTGCGTCCTGTAAGTCCCGCATCCCCTTGAGGGCCTCCGATAACGAAACGTCCTGTAGGGTTGATGAAATATTTTGTTTCTTCATCAATCAGCTCTTCAGGAACAACCGGATTGATAACATGTTCTTTAATGTTGCGCTGGATTTGCTCAAGCGTAATTTCAGGGTGGTGCTGAGTTGAAATAACAATCGCGTCAATGCGGACAGGTTTGTTATTTTCATCGTACTCAACCGTTACCTGTGTTTTGCCGTCAGGGCGAAGGTATGGAAGAATATCTTCTTTACGGACTTCACTCAGGCGGCGGGCTAATTTATGAGCAAGTGAAATTGGAAGAGGCATAAGCTCTTTCGTTTCGTTGCACGCGTAACCGAACATTAAACCTTGGTCACCCGCACCGATCGCTTCAATTTCTTCGTCGCTCATTGTGCCTTCACGGGCTTCAAGCGCTTGGTCTACACCCATTGCAATATCAGCAGACTGCTCGTCAATTGATGTTAAAACCGCACAAGTTTCCGCATCAAATCCGTATTTCGCACGTGTGTATCCGATTTCTTTAATGGTTTGGCGAACCGTTTTCGGAATGTCAACATACGTAGATGTTGTGATCTCTCCGCTGACAAGCACCAAACCAGTTGTCACAGACGTC
>NZ_JAVAXX010000430.1:0-3717 GCF_042709275.1 Bacillus sp. LR_5
GAGAAACGGTCTGCAAGCTCCTTCGCTTTCAAGTATGTTCGGTTAATGACAGTGACCTTGCCGATTCCCTGTCCGTGCAGGTTTTCCGCAGCAAGCTCGCCCATTTTTCCCGCACCGAGAATCAATATGTGCTTGCTTGAAAGGTTTCCGAAGATTTTTTTAGCAAGTTCAACTGCTGCATAGCTTACTGATACTGCATTTGAGCCAATGTCTGTTTCAGCATGAGTCCGTTTGCCCACTGTAACCGCCTGCTTAAACAGCTCATTAAAAATAGTCCCGATCGTTTTTTCTTGCTGAGCTGTTTTAAAGCTGTCGCGCACCTGGCCGAGAATCTGCGTTTCACCAATCACCATAGAATCAAGTCCGCAGGCTACACGGAATAAATGCTCAACAGCCGCATCGCTTTCATAAAATGTTAAAAACGGCGACAGTTCTTCTTTGCTTAATTGAAACCAATCAGCTAAAAACTTTTTTATATAATAACGGCCGGTATGGAGCTGGTCGACTACCGCATAAATTTCAGTGCGATTGCATGTGGAAACGATGATGTTTTCAAGAATGCTTTTCTCTTCCTTCAGCTGCACCATCGCTTCTGCCAGCTCATTCGGCTGAAAGCTTACTTTTTCACGTATCTCAATAGGGGCGGATTTATAATCTACTCCCACAACAAGTATATGCATCGCTTTAATTACACCCCCAACACCCAATCTTTTATTTATAATCATTCTAACATAGAACTCATTATTTATAATAATTATAACATAGTTTCTTTCACAAAATGTGAACAGATTTTAAAATTCTTATGCTATATTAGAAAAAGCTTCAGGGAAAAGAAGCATTCCTATTGACAATACCAAAAACAGCAGAAATTTACTACACATCAGCTCTAAAAAACAAGAAGGTGATATGCATGAAACAAAAATCAATTTTATTCCCTTGTCTGCTACTTGCCGCTTCTGTATATGCATGGCTAGAAAGCGGCCAAGCCGAACTGTTTTCAGGGCAGGATCAATGGCCTGTTCTCCTCATGTTATTAGGCGCAGCCTTTGTATATCAAGGAAAAAAAGAAGCCGTTACACCCCATATTTTTATTGGTTTACTTCTCTTCGGGATCGGTTTACACTTTTTTTCCAAGCCGAAATGGGTATGGTGGCCGGATGATTTTGAAATGCTCCTCTTTATGATCGGCTTCTCACTTCTCGTTTCAACCGTTCAAAAAAAAGAATATGTATATGAAGCTGTGTCGATGATTTGTTTTTCCCTGTTTTTGTACTTTTTCAAACAAATTATGGCATGGCTTGAGTCTGCGCATATTCCAACAGCGCTTCTGAAGGAGTATTGGCCGTTTGTCTTTATTGGAATCAGTTTATTGTTATTATTGATAAAACGAAAAAAATCTATACGATAAATAAAACCGGTAGAGGATCCTCTACCGGTTTATCATTTTTTTGATCGCTCCCCAAGCTTCGTCTTTTCCCTTTTTCGTTTCTGAGGAAAAGAGAATCAGCTCGTCTTCCGGATCAATATTTAATGTTTGTCGGACAACCTTCGCGTGTTTGTCCCATTTGCCTTTCGGGATCTTATCCGCCTTTGTAGCGATAACAATAACAGGAATGCCGTAATACTTTAAGAATTCATACATCTGTACATCATCATTAGATGGCGCATGCCGCAAATCAACGATCTGCACCACAGCTTTTAATTCCTCGCGTGTCGTGATATATGTTTCAATCATTCTGCCCCATGCTTCACGCTCAGACTTTGACACTTTGGCAAAACCGTAGCCCGGCACATCCACAAAATGCAGCTCATCATTGATAATGTAGAAATTAAGCGTTTGTGTTTTTCCCGGCTTTGATGACGTTCTCGCAAGATTTTTGCGATTGATTAATGAATTGATAAAAGACGATTTTCCTACGTTCGATCTTCCGGCCAATGCGATTTCCGGAAGCCCCCCTTCAGGGTACTGTTCCGGTTTTACTGCACTGATCACGATTTCTGACTTTGTGACTTTCATTTCTTCTCTCCTACTAAGGCATGTTCCAAAACCTCGTCTAAGTGGGACGCCAATATAAATGTCAGCCCCTCCCTGACGCTTTCCGGAATATCCTCTATATCTTTTTCATTATCTTTAGGCGCAATAATGGTCGTTAATCCCGCTCTATGTGCGCCAAGCGCTTTTTCCTTTAAGCCGCCGATCGGCAGCACGCGCCCGCGAAGCGTGATTTCCCCAGTCATGCCGACTTCACGCGAAACCGCCCGTCCCGTTAAAGCAGAAACAAGCGCTGTTGCCATCGTAATACCGGCTGACGGACCATCTTTTGGCACCGCACCCTCTGGTACATGTATATGAATATCATACTTCTCATGAAAGTCAGGTTCAATGCCAAGTTCTTCTGTTTTGGATCGCACATAGCTGAATGCAGCCTGAGCAGACTCTCTCATAACATCTCCGAGCTTTCCTGTCAGGATTAATTTCCCTTTCCCCGGAGAAAGCGATACTTCAATCGACAGCGTATCTCCGCCAACGGTTGTATAAGCAAGCCCTGTCACTACACCAACCTGATCCTCTGTCTCAGCTTGTCCATATCTGAAAATACGTTTTCCGATAAAGTCTTGAAGGTTCTTCTCAGTAACCGTAATCCGTTTTCGCTCTTCAGCAACAATGGCTTTTGCAGCTTTACGGCAAATCGCGGCAAGCTGGCGTTCAAGGCTTCTCACACCAGCTTCTCTCGTATAGTAGCGGATAATATCAAGAATCGCCTGATCACGCAGCTGAAGATTGCTTTTCTTCAGCCCGTGTTCTTTGATTTGCTTTGGAAGCAAGTGATCCTTTACGATTTCAAGTTTTTCTATTTCTGTGTAGCCTGCGATATTAATAATTTCCATTCTGTCTCTGAGCGGGCCCGGAATTGTGGCCAAATTGTTCGCCGTTGCGATAAACAGCACTTTGGATAAATCAAAGGTTTCTTCAATATAGTGATCACTGAAGCTGCTGTTTTGCTCTGGATCAAGCACTTCAAGCATAGCGGATGATGGGTCTCCTCTAAAATCAGATGACATTTTGTCAATTTCGTCTAATAAGAAGACCGGATTCAGCTTGCCCGCTTTTTTCATCCCTTGAATAATACGTCCAGGCATTGCTCCGACATAGGTCCGTCTGTGTCCGCGTATCTCTGATTCGTCCCGAACTCCTCCGAGTGAGATTCTGACGAATTTGCGTCCCAAGCTTTTTGCAATTGATTTGGCTAAAGACGTTTTTCCGACACCTGGAGGTCCTGCCAAACAGAGAATCGGGCCTTTCAGGGATTTGGTCAGCTTCTGGACAGCCAAATATTCTAAAATACGTTCTTTTACTTTTTCAAGCCCGTGGTGCTCTTCGTCCAAGAGACGTCCTGCTTCTTTCAAATCAAGCTTATCATCTGTTTCATCCGTCCACGGAAGAGCAACCAGCCAGTCGATATAGTTGCGGATCACGGAGCTTTCCGCAGAACTTGACGGAATTTTTTCATATCTGTTCAATTCTTTAAGCGCTGTTTCCTTCACATGATCAGGCATGCCTGCTTCTTCGATTTTTTCCGTCAGCGTCTGAACTTCGCCAGTTTTGCCTTCTTTATCGCCAAGCTCTTTTTGGATCGCCTTCATTTGTTCACGCAAGTAGTATTCCTTCTGCGTACGCTCCATCGAACGTTTGACGCGCTGGCCGATTTTTTTCTC
>NZ_JAVAXX010000431.1:0-3706 GCF_042709275.1 Bacillus sp. LR_5
TCACCTAAATTTCAGGTGAAGTTTCGTAGTATTTATTCATTTACTTGTCTTTTCTGATTTCTCTGACCACATGTGCAAGTTCGGGAATAATCAGCTTATTCATTGCCAGCTTTACCGCGCCGCTTGAGCCTGGCGTTGAGAAAACAGCGGTATGCTGAATGACGCCGGCAGTTGCTCTCGACATGATTGCGGCAGAGCCGATATCCTCTGTATAACTCAGCATCCTGAATATTTCTCCAAAGCCGGGCAGTTCTTTCGAAAACAGCGGCGTTATGGCTTCAATTGTGACATCCCGATCTGCTATGCCTGTCCCTCCGTTTAAGAGTACCGCGTCTGTCTGTTCATCCATGCAGCCCGCAAGCACTGACCGTTGCAAAGCATCCTTTTCGTCTTTTACAATTTCATATGCGGCAATATGATGACCGGCTTCTTCTAAAAATGAGATCATCAGCTTGCCGCTTTTATCGGTTTCATCTGTCCTCGTGTCACTGACAGTAATCACTTTGCACCGAACGATATCGGGAGCTTCTTGTTTATGCTCTTGAACGCTCATAGGCCCACCTCTTTTATGTTTTCTGTCTGTCACTATCATGCATCAATAAAAAAGCACATTCAAGAGAATGTGCTTTCATGCGATTTATTTTGCTAAACGAACAACGTCGCGCGCAATCATGACTTCTTCATCAGTCGGAATGATCATGACTTTTACTGGAGAATGCGGATAGCTGATGAAAGCTTCCTCGCCGCGCACGTTATTAAGCGCAGGGTCCCAGTATACGCCCATGAATTCTAAACCGCGAAGAACGCGTTCTCTGACTTCCACACTATTTTCACCGATACCGGCAGTAAAGATGATCGCATCGACACCGCTCATTCTTGCAGCGTAAGAACCGATGTATTTGTGGATTCTGCTTGCGAATACTTCAAGAGCCGTTTCCGCGCGCTCATTTCCTTCTTTCGTTGCTTCAACGATGTCACGAAGATCGCTTGAGAAACCGGAAATGCCGAGCAGTCCGCTTTTTTTGTTTAATGTATTCAGTACTTCGTCAGCCGTTTGGCCTGTTTTCTCCATGATGTATGGGATCAGGGCAGGGTCGATGTTTCCAGAGCGTGTGCCCATTGCTACACCGGCAAGCGGCGTAAAGCCCATGGATGTGTCAATTGATTTTCCGCCTTCAACAGCCGCAATACTTGCTCCGTTTCCAAGGTGGCAGGAAATCAGGCGCAAGTCTTTTAACGGACGGCCGAGAAGCTCTGCCGCACGCTCAGTTACATATTTATGTGAAGTGCCGTGGAAGCCGTATTTACGGATGCCGAATTTTTCATAGTATTCATACGGCAGGCTGTAAAGGTAAGACTGCTCAGGCATTGTTTGGTGGAATGCCGTATCAAATACAGCTACCGCAGGAACATTTGGAAGCACTTCTTTGAACGCTTTAATTCCAACGATATTTGCCGGATTGTGAAGCGGTGCCAATTCAGAAATATCTTCGATTTCCTTAATGGTTTCATCCGTTAATAAAACAGAATCGCTGAATTTTTCTCCGCCGTGAACGACACGATGGCCAATTCCGTCAATTTCATTCAAGTCTTTAATAATGCCGAATTCCGTTAACTTATTCAGCAGCATTTTAACAGCTACCGCATGATCCGGAATATCAGTTACTTCTGTATTTTTTTCGCCGTTCACAGAAATTGTGAATACGCTGTCGGCGATACCGATTCGTTCAACTAAACCCTTCGTTAAAACGGTTTCTGAAGGCATTTCGAAAAGCTGAAATTTCAAAGACGAGCTTCCTGCGTTAATTGCAATAATTTTGGACATGATTGACGCTCCTTTATACTCTGTATCAACAACTTCGTTTTTCGTACTTTTTTCCCGGTGAATATCAACATCTTCTCCGAAAAATATCTGACTTTTCCATTTAAACATTGTCATGTCGGCTTTTCAAGTCAACTTGCGTATTGATAACGCTTACAATAAGAAGTCGTTATTTTCAGACACATTCCCTATAGGTTTTGTATTGATGAACGCTTACAATTTGCGGTTTTTCCCTCTGTATTTTGTGTTTCAAAGCTGGATTCAATTCGTCAAGTCCGGTCTTCAAAAGCATAAATAAAAGCAGCTTAGGCATCGACCTCATACGGCTGTCTAAGCTGCTTTTAAAACACTTACTTTTCTTTTTTAAACCATTCATCAAATTGAGCCATCATATCAAGCATCGCCTTTTGATTGGAGAAAGACGGAAGATTCGCAAGCAGAATTTGCCCCGGCGCTTTCGTATTCTCTCCTTGTTTCTGAAGCACAAGGATGCTTTTGGCATGAGCTTCGTCTTTAAAAATAGATTTTGGCAGCTGCAACAGTGCGTTGATATGAACCTTATCTTTGAAAAACTGTTTCAGCTTGCCGCTTTGGGAGCTCTCAAACAAATGATTCGGAATCATAAAAAATAAGTAGCCGCCCGGTTTGGTATGCTTGACGCTCTGTTCAATAAACAGATGATGAGCGAAGGAATGGCCTTCGTCAGCTTTAAGCTCAAACGCTTCTGCTCCTTCGTCATTCGGATAATAGCCGACTGGCAGATCACAAATGACCGTGTCAACTGGATCGATAAACAACGGCTCAAGGCTGTCCTGGTGGAAAAGCTCAAGCTCTTTTTTCAGAAGGTTCGCTTGGGCATAGGCGATCTTCAAGAGCACATCATCAATTTCAATGCCAAAGCTGTTTGCCGTTTTTTCAGACAGCTGGTTCAGCACGGTAAACAGAAGGTTCCCAGTTCCCAAGGCTGGATCAAGAATGGTCAATTCCTTTTTGTCCGCCATAAACTTATTCACCAAATAGCTGATGAAAAGCCCGATCGTATCCGGCGTCATTTGCCTGTTTGGATGGGAGATATCTTTCATTCCTTTAAGGACGGCAAGCTGAAAAGCCTTGCGTACCCACTCATGCTCATACGTGCCGAATTCCGCTTTTTCAAGCAGAGCCTGAAGTTGTTTGGTTTTCTGATCAGCAGGCAGTTTCAGCTGATCCGTTTTTTCAAGAAAATACATTTCTCCTGCTTCGGCAAGCGCCTCTATATATGAAATCTGCAATTCATTCTTTATCATAATCGCTGCTTCGTTTAACAGCTCATACACCGCACCTACATGGTCTTTTTGCATATTGTGTTCCTCCTTGCCATGAAAAAAGCTCCGGCGGCAGCCTGGAGCTTTTTTCCCTGCTTACTTCACTAATGCCTTAGCAGCCTCAATTGGCTTTTCATAGTTCGGGTGGTTTGTTGCTTCGCTTACATATTCAGCGTAAACGACTTTTCCATTCTCATCAAGGACAAATACGGAACGCGCAAGCAGACGAAGTTCTTTAATATACACACCGAACGCTTTGCCAAATGACATATCTCTGTGGTCAGACAGTGTTTCCACTTTGTCAATTCCGTTAGCGCCGCACCAGCGCGCTTGCGCGAATGGAAGGTCTGCACTGATTGTGTAGACGTTGACATCTCCAAGCTTTGCAGCTTCTTCGTTAAAACGGCGTGTTTGTGCATCACAAACACCTGTATCAATTGAAGGGATAACAGAAATAATCGTTACCTTTCCTTTCATGTCAGCTAACGATTTTTCTTCAAGGCTGTTAGTCAGCACTGTGAAATCAGGAGCTTGATCTCCTACCTTCACTTCTTGTCCGACAAGTGTAACCGGACCGCCT
>NZ_JAVAXX010000432.1:0-3703 GCF_042709275.1 Bacillus sp. LR_5
GTTCCTCATTTTCAGATCAATACTCAACTTTCCACATATATCTTCTATGAGATAAAGGATGATTTCTCGCCTCTGCCAGCTCGTCTGCATAGCTTCTCAGCACACGATTGAGAACGAGCGGAGCAAGATAGCCTTTAACTGAATCGTCAATTGCAGTGAAGTCGTAAGATGCAGCATCAAGCACAGTGAGCTTTTTGCCATACTTTTTCGAGAAGGTAAGCGCCCGCTCTTCAAGAGGTCTTGTTTCATCTAAACCGAGCAGGATGATAAACGGCACGGATTCATCAATAATTTCAAACGGTCCGTGAAAATATTCTCCGGCATGAATGGCGTGGGAATGAATCCATTGCATTTCCATGAGAATGCAGATGCTGTAGGAGTAAGCGACACCGTAGTTTGCACCGCTTGCCATGGTATAAATAATACTTTCTTTTTCATGGGCTTTTGCAAATTGCTTGGCGTTGTCAGCTTCCTGCTTAAGGGCTTTTTCATATACAGCCTGCAATTGATCTAAGCCTTCAATTGCTTGTTGGAATTTCGTATTGTTTTCTAATACTTGCAGGGTTCCAAAAACGATTTGATACAAAACGCCATAGTTTGTATTGATCGCAAGCGCCTCATCACCCCAATCGTACTGGACAACATATTGCGCTTCCTGCGCTAAAGGAGACTCCGGTTTAAACGTCATCGCAATCGTAAGTGCACCCTTGCCCCTTGCAAACGCAGCAGCTTTGACTGTCTCCGG
Organism: Bacillus sp. LR_5; assembly: GCF_042709275.1. NCBI lineage: Bacteria > Bacillati > Bacillota > Bacilli > Caryophanales > Bacillaceae > Bacillus > Bacillus sp. LR_5. The sequence continues at coordinate 746 of NZ_JAVAXX010000432.1, forward strand.
GGTATTTCCCGAATGCGAGCACAAAATAACAAGAGACTTTTCACCAAGCTGAACAGGGTTGCGCTGAATAAATTCGTTGGCGCTGTAGAGGTCGGAGTTTATTGATTTTGACTCTCTGTCAAACACATACTTACTCGGATACATAATGGCAGAAGACCCTCCGCATGCGACAAAGAATACATGATCAATGGTTTTCCCTTTCAAATCCTGCAAGAAAGCTTGAACCTCACGATTTACTTTTGCTGTGGCCTGACTCAAATCCTTCACTCCCCGTTTTTATTATATAACGTTATATAACATTATATATTGTTATATTAAAGTCCGCGGCTAGGATTGTCAATATTATTTTCTGAAATTTCTCAATAATTTATTCGAATGATAGACAAAGGGTCTATATGCGAAAAAATGCCCAAATCAAAAGCCAGAACTTGACTTAAGCTCTGGCTCGCTGTTCAATCCGCAGACTGACGTCTTATTTAAAAAATACCTTGTCTATGTTGTACTTCGAGTGCTGTGTATTGATGATATATGTTTCGTAAATCTCTCTTTCCATTGGATCATCAACTACACATACCTCAATTTTATATACTTCGTCTCTGTGATGTTTGATCGGTGAAACAGTGTCTTCGAAATGCTTCTTAATTCTCTGTCTTAACTTTCTGGCTTTACCGACAAACAGCAGCTCGTCATGAATGTTGTAAAACATAAAAATGCCGCCTTTGTCCCTTGGGATCTGGTGAAAGTCGATGAATCCGTGAATCGGTTTTATCTTCGGCTCGTTATCATTAGCTGACTGCTGTCGTTCAGTGATGGTGACATTCGGTGCGGGTATATCAATTTTTATCAAAATCAGTTCACGTCCTCTTTTTCATTAAAGATAAATGCTAACACATACAGAAAAGAAAAGCTAGAACAGCTTTATTATATTTGTTTGTTATGCTCTTACTTATTATGCAAGTGCTTCGACTGGATGATAAGGACTAAGGTCTAATTCTGTCTGCTTTCCAAGAACTAGCTTTGCGAGCTCTGCACCCAAGAACGGCCCCATCGTCAGTCCAGAAGCACCCAAACCGTTTGCAGCATATAGGCCTTGAACATTCGGCACGGCCCCTACGACCGGCAGAAAACCCGGTGTAAACGGCCTGAAGCCCACTCTTGTTTCAACAGCAGCCGCATCAGCAAGACCCGGTGCAACGGCTAACGCTTTGCTCAATACTTCGTGCTGGCCTCCGGCTGTCACACGAAGATCATCAAGACCGGCATCGTTTTCGTGTGTGGCGCCGGCTACAATTCTGCCGTTATCAAACGAAAGAATGTACTGATCACTCGGCGGCATTACAACCGGCCACGATCCTGTATCTGCATCTGGCATTTCAAAATGCATAATCTGCGCTTTTTGAAATGACACTTGAAAATGAATGCCAAGAGTCTTCAATATCTCATTGGCCCATGCTCCCGCCGTCACAATGACCGCGTCAGCCGCAAACTGCTTTGTATCTGTTTGCACGCCGGTGACTGTTCCGTTTTCAAAAAGCAAATGCGCATTTCCTTTGATGACCGTTGCGCCGCGTTTCTCTGCAGCGCTTAAAAGCGACCGGCACAGCGCTCTTCCGTTTACACGGGCGGCACCGCTGATATGAACCGATTCATAGCCGTCAGCTAAAATCGGAAACAGCTTTTTCGTTTCACTTGCAGACAAGCGGGTAATGTCGCCGATTTCCGGCGCATCCTCCCGTCTCTTATACGCCCTTTCCTCCATTTTATCGAGTTTAGACGCGTCAGTATGAATGCTGATGGCACCGACACGTTTGTATCCTGTATCCGATTCACCGTCTTTTTCCAATTGATGGATTAAATCCTTATAGTACCGCGCTCCCCCCTTAGCAAGCTGGTACCAATCCTGATTACGGCGTTGCGAGAGCCATGGACAGACGATCCCCGCCGCCGCATCAGTCGCTTGTCCCGGCTCTTTCCGATCAATGACAGTAACGCGAGCGCCTGATTTTGCGAGATGATAAGCCGTCGACGCGCCCAGAATCCCTGCGCCGACGATGATGTACGATTTCATATGCAAACACCTTTTCTATTATAATGTCTATTCATTTTACCAAATAGAATGCTTTCCTTCGACCTTTTGCCCTAATGTGGAAAAACCGCGAAGTTCGTCCAATCTCTTTACTCTCCTATCGAATATCCTGTCACTATCAATAGAGAAAGGATGATACCATGAGCGAAAATCGTCATGAAAATGAAGAAAACAGACGCGATGCGGCAGTCGCAAAAGTCCAAAACAGCGGTAATGCAAAAGTCGTGGTCAGCGTGAATACAGATCAGGATCAGGCACAGGCGCAGTCACAAGACGGAGAAGACTAATGAACGAAAACATCATTCCTCTCAACAGACATACTCAAGAGATACCCACTACTGAATCTGTTATCAAAAACAGCGGCAACTCAGAGGTCCATATCGACATTCACATTGATACAATGCCAATTGCTTTTGCTATATTATGCTCTGCATTAGCCGCAAAGCAGATGACAAAAGAGGAATTCGATATGGCTTATACTCAATTGCGGGAGATGAACAGAGAAAATAACAGCAGATCATCTGTAAAGCAAATTATCAATCAAGAGACAGAAGAAGAGTAAAAAACCGCGGCCCCTCGGCCAGCGGTTTTTCTTCTGCATACAAAAAGGACGCGACTGAAAACCAGTCACGTCCTTTTTATAAAAAAATAATCGATTGAACCTTCCATTTCGAACTTGATTATTTTTATAAAATGGTACGGAATGATTTATAAAAGGGTCACCCAAACCCTTGATTTAAAGCCATTTCTTCAGATGGTTTAAATGATGATAATCTTAACTTGGCACCGTGTTGGCATGAGCTGAAGCCGCATGATATAAGGGTTTACAGTCATAATTCACTGGTGCCGTAAGTTTCATATCTTTTGAAAGT
>NZ_JAVAXX010000433.1:0-3684 GCF_042709275.1 Bacillus sp. LR_5
GTGATGAAATATAAACAGTTCTTTTGTTGAAATTTCAAATGGATACGGGACATCAACGAGTGTTCTTGAGCATGGCAAAATCATTTCGCCTGAAATTGTAAAATCAAACGAAACCTGTTTGGATTTGATATCCGCTCTGCCCTTCACCCGGACGGGAGAAATGCGGCGAATGTCAGAATTCAGCTTTGTCAGCTCATTTAACTCAACTGTTTCATCAAACTCAAAACTTTGTTTTGGCATTTGATGCAGCTGATAAATCGTCCATTTCATTTGTATCACCTCAGGAAAGCAACAAACATGATTATAGCTTTTAAGATTGTTTTTGTCAATATTTTTTCTTTACAGCATAATGCTGCCATTGAAGTATCGTTGACAGCGGAATATGCTATGCATACACTTAAAACAAAAATAAGGCGTAAGAGTTTTCATTTGCAAATGTACCATACGTTTTTAAACATAGCAAGAAAGGCGGAAAAAATATGAAAGCTGTCGGATTGGTGGTTGAATATAATCCCTTTCATAACGGTCACCTTTATCATGCCCAAACAGCAAAGCGGCAAACCGGATGTGACACGGCTGTCGCGGTCATGAGCGGGCATTTTTTACAGCGCGGGGAGCCCGCTGTTGTATCAAAATGGGCCCGAACAAAAATGGCCCTGCAAAGCGGAGTTGACCTCGTCATTGAGCTGCCTTATCTTTATGCCGTGCAAAAAGCAGACATTTTTGCACGCGGCAGTGTTTCCATCCTGAACGAACTTGAATGTGAGGCGCTGTTTTTCGGGAGTGAAAATGGGGATATCAAGCCTTTTTTAGAAACAGCACAGCTTATTGATGAGCATAAACATATATTGAATGACCGAATTAAAGAAGAACTTAAAAAGGGGGCCAGTTACCCAGCAGCGGCGGCTAGCGCCTTCAGCTCCATTTTGCATACTGAAAGTGCACTTGACTTGTCAAAACCAAATAACATTTTGGGATACCAGTATGTGACCTCGATTCTAACCGGGGGATATCCTATGAAACCTTATACTACGGCACGCATCTCTTCGGACTATCATGATGCCGATCTCCCTGAAGGCGAAAACCATATCGCAAGCGCCACAAGCATCAGAAAAGCAATGACTGGCCAGAATCTCGAAGCCTGCTTTCGTTTTCTCCCTGCTGCCTCTGCACGTGAATTAGCAGCTTACCGCAAATCTTTCGGATTGTGGCATACACCTGAGAGCTACTTTTCTTACTTAAAATACAGCCTTTCAACTGTAACAGCACAGGAATTACAACAAGTATACGAGGTGGAGGAAGGTTTAGAGCACAGAATTCTTCGTTCGATCAGAAAATCCAGCTCCTATCAGGAATTTATGGAACTGCTGAAAACAAAACGCTATACGTGGACAAGGCTCCAGCGGATGAATACACACATTTTAAACAGAACAAAAAAACTGGATATGCAAAAGCTGCTTGACAACGATAAGGTGCCGTATATCAGGCTTCTCGGCATGACGAAAAAAGGACAGGCTTATTTATCCGAAAAGAAAAAAGCACTGTCTGTTCCGCTTGTCAGCAAACTGTCCTCTTTCTCCCATCCAGCTCTCGATCTGGACGTAAAAGCAAGCAGGATTTACAGCCTGCCGATAGAAGAGCCGCTGAGAACTGAGTTTGACCTGCAGGAATACGGACATGCACCGATTCGATATGACGAAGATGAACAACATTTTTTAAATGTATAGAAAAAGCACCTGATTCTCAGGTGCTTTTCGCTTTCAGCTTATTCAAATAATCAATCGCATCCTGCATGGTATCAACAGGCACAATCTTCATATTTGAATCAATATCTTTTGCTGTTTTTACTGCGTTCTTATAATCGGAATTGCTGGCGCCGTTTTGATTTGGCGCGAAGAAAATGTCTTTTCCGGCTTTGTCTGCGGCGACGACTTTTTGATCAATGCCGCCGATCGGGCCTACTTTTCCGTCAACATCAATGGTACCTGTTCCCGCAATATCGTAGCCTTTTGTTTCGTCTGGTTTTGTCAGCTGATTATAGATTTCAAGGGACATCATTAACCCTGCTGACGGGCCGCCAATATTTTCAATTTCAAAATCAATATCAGGCTCTACCTTCACGTTTCTGTCTGTATAAAGCGAAACTCCGATTCCTGCCCGATCCGGCTCATCAGGAAATTGTTTTAACGTAAGGGTGACACGCTTTTCTTTTTCTTCTCTTTCGATCTTTAACGTGACTTTATCTCCCGCTTTTTTGCTGCTGATATAATCAATCAACTTTTCAGCAGACTGATAGTTTTTGCCGTCTGCGCTGATGATTTTATCACCGACTTCTATTTTCCCTTTTGCCGGCATGTTTTCTACAACTGAGCTTGCGTATATGCCGTTAAAGGAATAGCTAACTTTTTTTCCTGCCTTTTGATAGGCGGCTATAACCGCATTTTCTTGCGAGCTTTTCATCATTTGGAGCTGTCTTTTCATATACTCCTTATCTGACTCGCCTTTTTCCTTAATGCTCTCATCAGGAACAATTTCATAATAAGGGTGCATCTTTGCCCACACATATGTAAACGGATTAGCCGGTCCCACTTTAACAGTCATTAAGGACAGGCTTCCTTTTTCCGGGTAGCCTCCCTCCACTTTTATCAATGAAGCAAGCTCTGTCGCTTCTCCCGGTTTTGTAATATAGTATGGAAGTTTTATAAATGATAAAACGGCGATCAGTATGAGGATGACGAGCATCCAGCTAAAATGTTTTTTACGTAGCAAATTATGAGCCCTCCCAATTCTCTATTTCTTTTCTTATCTTGCTGATCATTCGGTTTGTCGCCTCTTCGCCTGCCGATATCATTTCTTCAATATTGGCAAACGAGCTTGAGCTGTATGTTTCAAGGGAAGGGCGAATCATGATATCTGCGGCAATTGTTTGATGCCGCACTAATTCATTTTGCAGTATATCCATACTTTGCATAATCACATCAAAAATATGCACTGCTGTTTCAGTTTTTCGAACCCTGGAAACATCCGAAGCGATGATAATATCAGCTCCCATGTCTTTCACAACAGAAACCGGAATTCGATCGACGACCGCGCCGTCTACAAGAAGGCGTCCGTCCAGCCGCTGCGGAATAAAGATACCCGGGATGCTGATGCTGGCCCTCACTGCATCTGACACTGATCCTTTTCGGAACACAATCTTTTCTCCCGTCTGTAGATCACACGCAACAATGCCCAGCGGGATTTGGAGCTCTTCAATCGGTTTTCCGAATGTATAAGCATGCACAAGCTGTCTGACGCGGTCACCTTTTAAAAAACCGAGCTTCGGCACCGTATAATCAGCATAAAGCCTTCGTTTAAAGGCTTTGGCTACTTTTTTCATCGTTGCCACGTCATGTCCGGCGGCATAAAAACTGCCCACCAAAGCGCCCATGCTGCTTCCTGCAATCATATCCACTTCAATTTGGTGCTTATGTAAACTGGAAAGCACACCGAGATGAGCAAGCCCTCTGGCCCCTCCCGATCCTAACGCTAACCCGATTTTAGGTTTGGCCAAAGCGTTAACCTCCTGCCTGAATTCCCTGTATACCGAATTCTATGGTCTAAACTGAACCCCTATGCTCGTATATTAGTACAAAGAATCAAGAGGACAGGTACTACTTGGCCGTTTTACATCATACATTATTT
>NZ_JAVAXX010000434.1:0-3651 GCF_042709275.1 Bacillus sp. LR_5
TTTTTAAAAGGGAGTGAAAAACAAAGAATTTTTTGAAAACTGATCTAAAGGGTTTGAAGGTTTTCGAGAATTCCCAGGATATTTGATAAAGTCATGTGGAGTTCCTTATTAAAAATTAGATAAGGCGGGGTGGAAAATGCATAAATCGAAAACATTTTTGTTCTACATGTTCATCTTACCTTGGTTGATTGGGTTCTTTGTTTTTACAGCGGGACCCATGGTGTATTCGTTATATATGTCCTTTACTGACTATTCGGGTCTTGGATCAGCAAATTGGGTAGGATTTGAAAATTATCAAAAGATATTTACAGAAGATCCTTTGTTTTGGCAATCATTATGGAATACACTTTTTTATACCGTTTTTGCAGTACCGCTTGGATTGATAGTTGGTTATCTGTTAGCGGTCCTTTTAAACGCAAAAGTAAAGTTTATGGGGTTTTTTAGAACTGTATTCTATTTACCGTCTCTTGTTCCCACTGTTGCCAGCTCTTTATTATGGATCTTGATTTTTCAGCCGGATTTTGGCATTGCGAATGCGATCCTTTCATTTTTTCATCTGCCAACCTCGAATTGGTTGCTGAGTGAGGCAATGGTTAAACCTTCTTTAATAATTATGAGTCTATGGGGAGCAGGTGGAGGAATGGTTATTTACTTGGCCGGCCTTCAAAATGGGCCTGCCTCCCCCTGTGAAGCTGCTGAGCTTGATGGGGCAGGGAAGTTATCGAAGTTTTGGAATATAACAATACCTATGACATCAAACGTTATTTTTTTTAATTTAATCATGGGACTCATCGGCGCTTTTCAAATTTTTACACAAGCGTATGTTGTAAGCAGTGGAAACGGTGGACCAAATTATAAATCTCTATTTTATGTTTTCTACTTGTATCAAGATGCATTCAAGTTTTTTAAGATGGGGTATGCATCCGCTCTTGCTTGGATTCTATTTCTCATCATTTTAGTTTTCACACTGATTCAATTTAAGGTATTTGGAAAAAAAGTCTACTATGAATATGACGAATAAGTGAGGGAGGGAAAGTGGAGTGGAAATCGCAAAAGTAAAAACCAAAGCAGTGAGGATAAAAAAAGAGAGCAGCATAAAAAAAGGTAAACTTTTTGAAAGAATTCTGACATACGGACTTCTTGCCAGTTTATCTATCGTTTTCATCTTTCCATTTTTATGGTTGGTTGGGACATCACTAAAGCCTGAAAATGAAGCCATTTCTTTTCCACCTAGTTTGCTGCCGAAGGTATGGGATTTTGCGAATTATATAGACGTATTCACTATCGTGGACTTTGGTCAATATTATTTAAACTCCATCATTGTTACTGTAGCAACGGTAATTGGGACGGTTTTATCCTCGACATTGGTAGCTTACGGTTTTGCACGAATTAAGGGAAAAGGACGGGATGTTTGGTTTATCTTGTTGTTGGCAACTATGATGCTCCCTCCGCAAGTCACCATGATTCCTGTATACATGATTTTTGCGAAACTTGGTTGGACAAATACTTTTTTGCCGCTAATTGTTCCTGCTTTTTTTGGTAACGCTTACTTTATTTTCTTGCTTCGACAGTTTTTTAAAACCATCCCAAAAGAGCTTGAAGAATCAGCTTATTTGGATGGGTGCAGCACTCTGGGAATCTTCTGGCGGATTGTCCTTCCGTTATCCACTCCGGCAGTCATTACTGTTGCCTTGCTGAGCTTCATGTGGACTTGGAACGATTTCTTGGGACCGTTAATTTATCTCAATGACGATTCTAAATTCACGCTAGCTTTAGGGATTCTCCAATTCAAGGGTGCATTATTGATAGAGTGGGGACCAATGATGGCAGCAAGTGTGCTTATTATTCTGCCTTTGATAATCATGTTTTTTGTTGGGCAGAAGTATTTCATAGAAGGTATCGCTACTACTGGTGGAAAGTAATAGCTAGGTTTGATTAGTAAGGGTCACGCTAGATAATGGCCTTTTCTGGAATCTTATCTATATTTTACTAAATAAATAGGGGGAGTAATTCGATGTTTAAGAAGAAAGGATTAGGTGTTTTCCTTTTAACCCTTGTGCTGGCTTTATCAGCCTTTTTGTCGGGATGTTCTGGATCTGATACGTCAAGTGGGGACTCAAAGAATGGTGTGACGCTCCGTATATTAGTTTGGAATAACAATCCAGAAGGTACAAAACTGGAAAATGAAATCTTTAAAGCATTTGAGAAAGAAAATCCTGGTGTCAATGTTGAAATGGTTTATGCTCCATACGATAAGTTTAACGACAAGTTCCTAACAATGTCTGCCGGCGGTGACCAGCCAGACTTAGTTTGGATCCAACCATCTGCCTTTGGACAGTTAGTATCTAAAAATGTATTGATGGATCTATCTGATAAAGAGATCAATAAAGATGAATACTTGCCTAACATTCTTGAAATGGGTAAGGTTGATGGCAAGCAATACGCGCTGATTCGTGATGCAGCGACATTCCAGATGGGCTATAACAAAGATATGTTTGATGAAGCAGGAGTGCCATATCCTTCAGATGATTGGACTTGGGATGACTTCCTTAATGCAGCGAAGAAATTAACAAAAGTTGAAGGTGGAAAAACAGTACAGTTTGGAATTGAAAACTACTATACTGGGGAAATTTTGGTTCAAAACGGGGGATCATACATAAGTCAAGATGGCAAGACAGTGACAGTGGACTCGCCGGAAACAATTGAAGCAATCCAGTTTGGATCCGATCTTATCAACAAATATAAAGTTCAACCAACTTCAGCTCAAGCACAGGGCATGTCTAATTTGTTCCTAACTGGAAAAGCGGGCATGAAATTAATGGGCCCATGGGACTGGGCAGATACAGAGAAAAACGTTTCCTTTGAGTGGGATGTGGCACCAATGCCAGCAGGAAAAGCCGGCAATGTATCTGCAGCTTCTTATCTGCCAATCGGTATTGGAAAAGGGACAAAACATCCTGAAGAAGCATTTGAGTTGCTGAAGTTCCTATCAACCGGTAAAGGGCAGGATATCCAGATTGATACAATTAACGCAATTCCAGTGGTAAAGCGTCATGCAGATAAAATAACTACTATGAAAAACGCGCCGGAGAATGCAGCTTCATTAGGAACGCTTCTTCAAGAAGGCAAAACTGTTATGAATGCACCGTATACACCTGATTATGCCGAGATTGCAAATAAAATCCAGCCGGTCATTGATAATATTAATTTGAAGGATCTCGATGCGGAAAAAGAATTGAAAAAAATTGCGGATCAGATTCGCAAAGAATATAACCTGAAATAATAACGAAAAGGTACTTGTTAAATCAAGTACCTTATTTCAAGAAGGTGAAACGGATGAATAAAAGTACGTATTTAGACAGCAAGGTTTTCTGGATAATGGATTTGGTCTTTAGCCTGGCTAAAACGAGTGTATTCTTTTGGGTAGTGTTGATAAAAGAGTTCTTTATATTTGGTCTTGTTGCTTCTTTTTGTACATTGGTTGAAATGATGGATGAAGTTCTTTTGGGGAACGGGGTTTCTATTAGGGAAGGACTTCGAGAGAGAAGCCAAAAATACAAAGGTTATAAAAAAATTTCATTGTTTACTTTTTGTTTTTTTATTTATACAGGGCTGTTTATTATATTTCCATTACCTGAATCCGTACCGGCA
>NZ_JAVAXX010000435.1:0-3649 GCF_042709275.1 Bacillus sp. LR_5
TACTTCACTATGCACTGATGTATGTCTGCTGAAGCTGCATCCAGGCTTAAAGCCTGAAATGTTTGATGCCCTGAAAAGCATGTACAGAGGAATTGTCATTGAGAGTTATGGCAGCGGGGGCGTGCCATTTGAAGGCAGAGACATTTTGTCAAAAGTGAATGAACTGATCGAAAGCGGCATTGTCGTCGTGATCACAACTCAATGTCTGGAAGAAGGCGAAGACATGAGCATTTACGAGGTCGGCCGCAGAGTCAACCAAGACTTAATTATCCGATCCAGAAATATGAACACAGAAGCAATCGTGCCAAAATTGATGTGGGCACTCGGCCAGTCTTCGGATCTTCCAGTCGTCAAGAGAATTATGGAAACACCGATTGCTGATGACGTTGTCCTGTAAAATCACAGAAACTATGACCAACAAAGAGAAAGTGGGTTAAAGATTATGTTAAACGGCCAAAAAGAATACCGCGTGGAAAAAGACTTCCTTGGAGAAAAACAAATTGAAGCTGATGTTTATTACGGAATCCAGACGCTCCGTGCTTCTGAAAACTTCCCGATTACGGGATACAAGATCCATGAAGAAATGATTAACGCGCTGGCGATTGTAAAAAAAGCTGCGGCTCTTGCCAACATGGACGTGAAACGGCTGTATGAAGGAATTGGCCAAGCTATCGTACAAGCAGCTGACGAGATTCTGGAAGGCAAATGGCACGATCAGTTTATCGTCGATCCGATTCAGGGCGGTGCCGGAACTTCTATGAACATGAATGCGAATGAGGTTATCGGAAACCGGGCGCTTGAAATCATGGGACATAAAAAGGGAGACTATATCCATTTAAGCCCAAACACACATGTGAATATGTCACAGTCTACAAACGATGTATTCCCGACCGCTATTCATATTTCTACATTGAAGCTGTTGGAAAAACTGTTGAAAACAATGGAAGATATGCATAGTGTGTTCAAACAAAAAGCACAGGAATTTGATTCTGTTATTAAAATGGGCCGGACACACCTTCAAGACGCTGTTCCGATTCGTCTTGGCCAGGAATTCGAAGCGTACAGCCGTGTTCTGGAGCGTGATATCAAACGGATCAAGCAATCACGCCAGCACCTGTATGAAGTCAACATGGGCGCAACTGCTGTAGGTACAGGCCTGAACGCCGATCCTGAATATATCAAACAGGTTGTAAAGCACCTTGCTGATATCAGCGGTCTTCCCCTTGTCGGAGCTGATCATCTCGTTGATGCGACACAAAATACAGATGCCTATACAGAGGTATCGGCTTCATTAAAGGTCTGCATGATGAACATGTCTAAGATCGCAAACGACCTTCGCTTGATGGCATCAGGCCCGCGCGCCGGACTTGCGGAAATTTCTCTGCCAGCACGTCAGCCGGGATCATCCATTATGCCGGGGAAAGTCAATCCGGTTATGGCCGAGCTAATCAACCAAATTGCATTCCAGGTCATTGGAAACGATAATACAATCTGCCTTGCTTCAGAAGCCGGCCAGCTTGAATTGAACGTTATGGAGCCAGTGCTTGTCTTTAACTTGCTTCAATCCATCAGCATCATGAACAACGGCTTCCGTTCGTTCACTGACTATTGCTTAAAAGGCATCGAAGCCAATGAAAAACGCTTGAAACAATACGTGGAAAAAAGCGCAGGAGTGATCACTGCAGTCAATCCGCACCTTGGGTATGAAGCGGCAGCCCGGATTGCCCGGGAAGCAATAATGACAGGCCAATCAGTCCGTGATCTATGCCTGCAGCATGATGTGCTGACAGAAGAAGAGTTAGATCTTATTCTAAACCCATATGAGATGACAAAACCAGGTATTGCAGGGAAAGAACTATTAGAAAAATAAAATTTAAACAAAATACAGCTTATTCATCTCCGTATAGCCCGGATGAATAAGCTGTTTACAACATAGGGATGAGGAAGTATAGTATACGTGTTGCACTATTTATTGAAAGCGTTTTAGCTTTTTACATGAAGGGGGACTTCTTTTGAAGGATGTAAGACTGCCAACACTATTCGAAATTATTATTGTCCTAGGATCATTTTTAGCACTTGTCATGTCGTTTACAGTCTTTTTAGACTTGCCGATACAGCTCGCGCTCTTCATTTCCTGGTTTATCGCAATGATTCTCGGAATCAGACTCGGTTATTCTTATAAAGATATGCAAAATGCCATCCTGAATGGAATTTCAAACGGTCTTGAAGCCGTTCTGATTCTTGTTTCAGTAGGAGCACTTATTGGAACATGGATCGCCGGAGGGATTGTACCGACTCTGATTTACTATGGTTTAGAATTTATTCACCCTAGCATCTTTTTACTTGCAACGTTAATTATTTGTTCAATTATGTCTGTAGCAACAGGAACATCATGGGGAACAGTCGGAACTGCCGGCATTGCCATGATCGCAATTGGAGAGGGATTAGGCCTTCCGCTTCCTCTTGTAGCTGGAGCTATTCTATCAGGCGCTTATTTCGGGGACAAGCTGTCTCCTCTGTCTGACAGCACAGTTCTTGCTTCTTCACTATCTAAAGTGGATGTCTTAGATCACGTCAGAGCAATGCTCTTTTTATCTGTGCCAGCATATGTGATTACAGCAATTTTATTTACAATTACCGGCTTTATGTACGGCGGGAAAAATATTGACCTTGATAAAGTTGAATTCTTGAAATCATCTTTGCAAAATACGTTTGACATTCATATTTGGATGCTGATCCCAGCTGTTGTCGTGATTATCTTATTGGCGATGAAAAAGCCGTCAATGCCGGTTATCGTAATTGGCGCTTTGCTTGGCGCTGTCTGGGCTGTTGTTTTCCAAGGCATGAATCCAGCGGATGCGATTGCAACTGCCTACAACGGATTCTCGATTAAAACAGATGTTGAATTCTTGAACGGCCTGTTAAATCGTGGAGGCATCGTTGGAATGCTCGGTTCCCTTGTCGTCATTATCTTTGGTCTCGGATTTGGCGGACTGCTTGAAAAGCTTGGCGTCTTAAAAGTGATCGTCTCTATGTTTGAAAAGAAATTAACATCACCGGGCAACGTCACTTTATCTACGCTGATTGTAGCGTTTTTAGCGAACATCTTCGGCTGTGCGATGTATGTTTCTCTTATTTTGACACCGAAGATTATGGAAAACAGCTATGATCGATTAAATCTCGACAGAAGAGTGCTATCCCGTAATTCAGAGGTCGGAGGAACATTAACTTCAGGTATGGTGCCTTGGTCTGATAACGGTATTTACATGGCGGGGATACTAGGAGTTTCTACCTTCTCTTATCTGCCGTTTATGTGGCTCAGTTTTGTTGCAATAGGTCTTGCTATTATCTATGGTTATACAGGAAAATTTATATGGTATACGAAAAACAATACAGTTAAAGCCGAAAAACTAGGCTAATAGGGGAGGATCACTGAATGATAGCGAAACACATGATTCGGACACTGATGATCGAAACGCCTTCGGTTCCCGGAAATCTTGGAAGGGTAGCTACGGCAATCGGCCTTCTGGGCGGGGATATTGGTGAAGTGGAGACGGTAAAAGTCGGACCCAATTACACAATGCGGAATATTACCGTTCAAGTGGAGAATGAAGAACAGCTTCAGGAAGTGATCGCGGCTGTACAGGCC
>NZ_JAVAXX010000436.1:0-3638 GCF_042709275.1 Bacillus sp. LR_5
ACATTTTATTAACAAGCTGAATGTAAAAGGCCTGTTCTCAAAGCCGCGCATGCTCATTTGCTGCCCGACGAATATTACATCCGTTGAGCAAAAAGCAATTAAAGAAGCTGCAGAAAAAAGCGGCGGGAAACATGTGTACCTTGAAGAAGAACCTAAAGTTGCCGCTATCGGCGCGGGTATGGAAATATTCCAGCCAAGCGGTAACATGGTTGTAGACATCGGAGGCGGGACGACGGATATCGCGGTTATTTCAATGGGCGATATTGTCACCTCCTCTTCTATTAAAATGGCTGGGGACAAGTTTGACATGGAAATCTTAAATTATATCAAACGCGAGTACAAGCTGCTGATCGGCGAACGTACTGCGGAGGATATTAAGATTAAAGTCGCAACTGTTTTCCCAGACGCACGTCACGAGGAAATTTCCATTCGCGGACGGGACATGGTTTCCGGTCTTCCAAGAACAATTACAGTAAACAGTAAAGAAGTTGAAGAAGCCCTTCGTGAATCTGTCGCTGTTATTGTTCAGGCTGCGAAACAAGTGCTCGAAAGAACACCGCCTGAACTTTCTGCTGATATTATTGACCGCGGCGTTATTATTACCGGCGGAGGCGCGCTCTTAAACGGCCTTGACCAGCTGCTTGCTGAAGAGCTGAAGGTACCGGTCCTCGTTGCTGAAAATCCTATGGATTGCGTAGCCATCGGCACAGGTGTCATGCTTGATAATATGGACAAGCTTCCTAAACGCAAACTAAGCTGATTTCACAAACCTCATTCTGAAAAAGAATGAGGTTTTTTTATGAAAAAGCCTTCACGAAAAGATGTTAAATGACGATAATAGGATAAAATACTGAGTTTTTATTATAGAACGAACGTTCCTATATAACAACTGGAAAAAATGCCATTTTTAGAGGTGGGAAATTTGTTAAAAGGATTATATACAGCAACATCCGCAATGATTGCCCAGCAGCGAAGAACGGAAATGCTTTCAAATAATATTGCTAACGCAAATACATCAGGATATAAAGCTGATCAAGGCTCGATGCGCGCGTTCCCTGAAATGCTGCTCAGCAGAATAGAATCAAAATCTCCGGCCGGGACATCGAGGACGGAAATCGGTTCCGTGAATACCGGAGTGTATATGCAGGAGCTCAAGCCTCTCTTCACACAGGGAAGCCTGAAGTCCACAGACCAGCCTACAGACATTGCATTGATCGAAAATCAAGTTCCGATGAATGCGGAAACCAATGAAAAAGCTGCTCTTTTTTATCCGGTTCAAACAGCGGATGGAATCCGTTATTCAAAAAGCAGCACATTTTCACTAAATGAGAACAACCAGCTGACGATCAACGGACGCCCTATTTTATCGACGGGTCGCCAGCCAATCACTGTTGATAATGAGAATTTTACTGTGTCTGAAAACGGTACTGTGACAACGAACGGACGCACAGCCGGCCAGATTGATGTCAGAATGGCGGAAGATGTCCGCAATCTCAAACGGGACGGAAATGATTTGTACAGCACGGCGGACGGTAATGATCTGCCAAGCGCAGCCGGAAATAATCAGGTATCCTATTCATTAAAACAAGGCGTCTCAGAGCTTTCAAACGTGGATGTGACAAGCGCCTATACAGAAATGACTGAAGCGTACAGATCGTTTGAGGCGAATCAGAAGGTTATTCAGGCTTACGATAAAAGTATGGATAAAGCAGCAAATGAAATTGGAAAAATTTAAGATAACGGAAGAAAAAACGGGGGACATCAACTATGCTCAGGTCAATGCTAACGGCATCAACAACCTTAAACCAGCTGCAGCAGCAGATTGACACAATCAGCAGCAACCTTTCAAACAGCAACACAACCGGCTATAAGGCAAAAGATACGAATTTTTCTGAGCTTGTCAGACAGCAATTCGATCAGGTTGATGAAAAAAACGAGGAAGTGGCAAAAGCCCGAAAAACGCCGCCCGGCTTGCGCCTTGGCGTCGGAGCGATGATGAATTCACGCCTAGTCTCTGATCAAGGAAGCATTCAGAAGACCGATCGCGATCTGGATATCGCATTTACGTCTCCATACCAGTATCTTCAGGTAAATGTAAATGGAAACCGCCAGTATACGAGAGACGGAGCATTATATTTAACGCCTTCAGCCAATAATGCCAACCAGCTGCAGCTCGTCACTGGAAATGGGTATCCCGTACTTGATGAGAACGGCAATACAGTGAACATCGACAGCTCAATGAAGAATATCACCATCAATAAGAACGGCACCTTAACCGCAACTGATGGAAACGCGGTTCAGCGGTTTAATCTTGGCGTTGTCCAAGTGAATAACCCTCAAGAGCTGAAATCCGAAGGGAATAACCTTTTCTCTATTGATAATGCGGCAGCTTTTGAAGAGCTGAACGGCGCTAATAGACAAAACATCGGCATGCAGCAGGGCTCACTTGAGATGTCCAATGTCGATATTTCAGAACAAATGACAGATTTGATTACGTCCCAGCGTTCATATCAGCTGAACAGCAGAACGATCACAATGGGAGATCAAATGCTCGGTTTAATCAATTCAGTCAGATAATAAGAAAATGGGCGTTTTTCAATCAGCCGCGCATGATAAAAAAAGCGGCTTTTTCGAAATCGTCCTTTTTTTTGTAGTATTCCGTAATATCTTCTAACAGCACTTCTAAATCCACCCACGCCTCGATTTTTTCTAATTCAAGCACATATTCGAGCAGCTGCTCATAGGGATCTTCCACTGAGGTGTAGAGGGCTTCAAGCGTTTTTAATTTTAAATAAATGGTTTGAATGTCTACCTTTTCAGATAATTCTTTTCCTTTTTGAAGGACGGCTTTAGCTTCTGTGATGTTTCCTGTTTTAAAAAGCGCTCTGACAGACTCGTACACACAATGAAGATATGAGACTGGTGAATTCATTTCAAATTCTTGATTCTTTAATACTTTCCTAAAGTAAAGAAGCGCTTCCTGGTCTTTTTTCTCGGTCGCTTTTAAAAAGCCAAGGTTATAATAAGCATGGCATAGCAGGTTTTCGTCATGTAGTTGCTGGGTTTTCTTAATGATTTCTTTGAAAAGCTGTTCAGCTTTTTCATAGCGTTCTTGATCAATATAATTCACGGCGAGCAAAAGTTTACAGGTGATTACCTTTTTGATATAGCCGAATTGGTGCAAATAGATGTGTAATGCTTTTTTGACGTATTGGACGGAAAGCGGCGGTGATTTCATCAAGTAATAGGCGCCGGCGGTTTGATAATATAAATCAGCGGCTTCAAACGTATTGTGAATGGCGGCCAGGTACTGTTCAGCTTTTTTAAAATGATGTACTGCATGTTTCGGAGCTGTTTTTACCATCTCATATAACCCAGAGAAAAAATACAGATAATATTTCAATTCATCATCCATTTTGTCTTCCAGGCCATATAGGTCATCGAACAATGAATCGAGTCCGTTCTGGTTTTCAAAAAGCAGCTGATGGCGGGCCTGAAACAATTGATAACGCATCCAAAGTTTTGTGTTCTTTTTGATCTTCGGAAGGTGCTGGTCAATTTTCTCTTTCAGTGTGCAAACGTGATTCATTTTGCGTTTGCTCATTGCGGAATACCACTCGTCTAACATGTTTAGCATT
>NZ_JAVAXX010000437.1:0-3636 GCF_042709275.1 Bacillus sp. LR_5
GGGCGTTTGTCTAAACGTTGGATGTATCCCTTCAAAAGCGCTGATCAATGCAGGCCACCGTTATGAGAATGCAAAGCATTCTGACGACATGGGGATCACTGCTGAGAACGTATCAGTTGATTTCACAAAAGTTCAAGAATGGAAAACTTCTGTTGTAAACAAGCTTACTGGCGGTGTTGCAGGTCTTCTTAAAGGGAACAAAGTAGATGTTGTAAAAGGTGAAGCTTACTTTGTAGACAGCAATTCAGTTCGTGTTATGGATGAGAACTCTGCTCAAACATACACGTTCAAAAATGCAATTATTGCAACTGGTTCTCGTCCTATCGAATTGCCAAACTTCAAATATACTGAGCGTGTCCTAAATTCAACAGGCGCTTTGGCTCTTAAAGAAATTCCTAAAAAGCTCGTTGTTATCGGCGGCGGCTACATCGGAACTGAGCTTGGAACTGCGTATGCTAACTTTGGCACTGAGCTTGTTATTCTTGAAGGCGGAGATGAAATTCTTCCTGGCTTCGAAAAACAAATGAGTTCTCTTGTTACACGCAGACTGAAGAAAAAAGGCAACGTTGAAATCCATACAAATGCGATGGCTAAAGGCGTTGAAGAAAGACCAGACGGCGTAACAGTTACTTTTGAAGTAAAAGGCGAAGAAAAAACTGTTGATGCTGATTACGTACTGATTACAGTAGGACGCCGTCCAAACACTGATGAGCTTGGTCTTGAGCAAGTCGGTATTGAAATGACGGACCGCGGTGTTGTGAAAACTGACAAACAGTGCCGCACAAACGTACCTAACATTTATGCAATCGGTGATATCATCGAAGGACCGCCGCTTGCTCACAAAGCATCTTACGAAGGTAAAATCGCTGCAGAAGCTATCGCTGGAGAGCCTGCAGAAATCGATTACCTTGGAATTCCTGCGGTTGTCTTCTCTGAGCCTGAACTTGCATCAGTTGGTTACACTGAAGCACAGGCGAAAGAAGAAGGTCTTGACATTGTTGCTGCTAAATTCCCATTTGCAGCAAACGGCCGTGCACTTTCTCTTAACGAAACAGACGGCTTCATGAAGCTGATCACTCGTAAAGAGGACGGTCTTGTGATCGGTGCGCAAATCGCCGGCGCAAGTGCTTCTGATATGATTTCTGAATTAAGCTTAGCGATCGAAGGCGGCATGACTGCCGAAGATATCGCGATGACAATTCACGCTCACCCAACATTGGGTGAAATCACAATGGAAGCAGCTGAAGTGGCAATCGGAAGCCCGATTCACATCGTAAAATAATGCTTATATCAAAAACAGCCCTCGCTTAAAGCGGGGCTGTTTTTTTATTTTGACAGCACATGCTGCAATGGTTTAATGATGTCTTCTTTCTCTTTCACACATCCCTCTATTTTCACCACGACATGACGCTCATCAACGACCATAAGGGTAGGGACGGTTTCAATCTCATCTTCCCAGCCTTCTTTGTTAGCATAGACCTTCATTTTATCTATTTGCTCGGGATAATCTTTTTCTAAATCAAGCAGTGCATCGTAATATGGCGCTTCCTGGTCAATTTGGTTCTCATCAGAAAAAAACAGGATTTGTGTATGATGAATGTTGTCAATCCGGCTTTTTTTCACCGGATTGATGGTGGAAAGCGTACAGCCCGATAAAGCAAATACTATTATCAGTATGGGGAATACCGCGCGATATCGCATCTATCTTCTCCTCTGTATAAACAATAGTAAACTAGCTTTAGTTTATCATGAGAGGCAGCGTAATCTGCTCCTTGTTACCTAATTGTTATATAATTGAAACCGTTTTTAAAGTGAGATTACATATCATATCCATCGTTTAAAATAGCAATCTGGGGGTATATAGAATTTATTGCTGCGTTCTTTCATAAAAGTTCAAAAAAACATGAAATCATGTTATGTGTTTTGGCATATGTATCGATTAACGCTGCTGTATGAAAAGAAAATATTATATGATGAAAAATGAAAAAATACGCTATATATAACGACATCCAAATTAAATGTGTTATACAGTTCATTGTTGACATTTTAAATGTGACATATTAATATAATAGCAACAAAAGAAATTAAGCGTTTTCAAATTTCAAAGAAATGGGGAATGAGAGATGGGTACAATTGTTTGCCAAGATTGCAACGAAGCCATTCATTACTTTGAAGATGAGAAAGTGACTACATTATACGGAACATGCTGCGGACAATGTCAATGTCCTGTTGATGAAGAGTAAAAAAAGCATGCGGCTCAAGCCGCATGCTTTTTATTTATTGAATCGCTTTTTGTTCTTTGATGACCCGGATCATGTTTAAAGTTGAGTCTTCAGGTCCTTGAACAGGGAGACCTGCGTCAAGGTTCTTGAAAATGTAGCTGATGTTGTCTTCTGTAATAATTTCACCTGGAATGAAGATTGGAATACCAGGAGGATATACCATTACAAATTCAGCGATAATCCGTCCGGCTGCTTCTTTTAAGGGGATGACTTCCGTATTTGCATAGAAAGCATCACGCGGAGTCATTGCCAATAAAGGAATTTCCGGGAGAAGAACTTCAGTTTGCTGATGTGTTACATCTTTTTCTGACATATGATGTGCAATCTCTGTTAAAGCCTCTACAAGCCGGTCTGCATCATTTTGGCTGTCACCAGGGGTGAAAATACACAAAATATTGTACAGATCAGAAAGCTCAACTTCAATATTAAAGGATTCACGAAGCCATTTTTCAACGTCATGACCTGTGAGTCCAAGATTTTTAACAGAGATAATCAATTTTGTCGGGTCATAGCTGTAAGCTGCTTTTGAAACAAGAATCTCAGAACCGACACAATAAATGCCTTCAATCTGATTGAGGCGATCTCTCGTCTGGTTGGCAAGCTTCAGTGTCTCCTCAGCAAGCTGATGGCCTTCTGTCGCAAGGCGTTTTCTGGCAACATCCAGAGAGGCGAGAAGCAAATAAGAAGTTGACGTTGTTGTCAGCATGCTCAGAATGGATTGCACTCTGTCTTTGGATACAAGGCCCTCTCTCATGTTTAAAATAGAGCTTTGCGTCAGTGATCCCCCCAGCTTGTGTACACTAGTCGCTGCTATGTCTGCTCCTGCCTGCATGGCTGAAAGCGGCAATTCATCGTGAAAGTGAATGTGAACGCCGTGTGCCTCATCAACAAGCACCGGTACATCAAACGAATGAGCGAGTTCTACGATGCTTTTTAAGTCGGCTGCAACACCGAAATATGTCGGGTTGATGACGAGAAGCCCTTTTGCATCTGGATGCTCGGTAAGCGCCCGTTTGGCAGATTCAAGTGTAATGCCGTGGGAGATGCCCAACTCATTGTCAATTTCAGGATGAATAAAGATTGGGATCGCTCCGGAAAATACAATAGCTGTCATAATTGATTTGTGCACATTTCTTGGAATAATAATTTTATCCCCAGGTCCGCAAACAGCCATCACCATTGTCATAATGGCGCCGCTTGTTCCTTGAACAGAAAAAAATGTGTGGTCTGCGCCAAATGCTTCAGCCGCCAGATCCTGTGCCTGTTTAATGATGCCTTTTGGCGCGTGCAGGTCGTCTAATGGTTCAATATTGATTAAATCTATGCTTAACGCGTTTTCACCGATAAATTGTCG
>NZ_JAVAXX010000438.1:0-3608 GCF_042709275.1 Bacillus sp. LR_5
GAATAGTTTTTATCGTTTATTGCTTTCTCCCTGCCGTCATATTCAAAATTATATAAAAGAACAGCAGCATTGATGTGTTCAGGAATTGCGGTACCTACTATGTTCTCAAATCGAGGTAAGATGACACTATCGTACGAACAGCCGCCAATTAGTTCAGATAAATTATTACAATTTTTTTCATGTGCAACTTTTTCTATAAAATCTTCATCTAATTCATCTATATCTATATCAAAATCAATTAAAAATTGGGAAGGAAGAAAATCACCTTCATCCTCATTGTAATCTAATTCAACATATTTACTTAATGATTCATCATCATTTATACTTCCAATCCACAATGATACGAAATTTTGACGTTCCATATTAACCTCCTATTATTTAGTCCTTAATCCTTCTGGCAGTGCTGCCGCTCCACCTTTTAGCCTATAGTTCGCCCAATTATTTAATCTTCGGACAAACATATTATAGTTTAAGGATGAATCAATAATTCCTAGCAATTCATTATGAGCAGCGGTTGAACCCAATCCTCCGTGTTTACCAACTGGATTCACAAACTCGACTTTGTTTATGGCAGTTCTTAAATCTCTAATTTGTTCAGCTGTAACTCCCCAATGTTTGAAAGTAGGGGCCCGAGAAACTAAATGCCATTCGTGCATGCCGCCGGGTGCTCTCAATTGTCTTTCAATTGCTCTTCTAACTTTCTTATCTGTCCAAAGCTCATCAAGTTGCTTCGTTGTTAATGAGTTGAACCAATTATTAAATTCACCACTTTTTACTGTAGGAATTATTGTTTTTCTAGGTTTCTTTATGTTCTGTGTTTTTCTTTCAGTTTTTTGCAATGCATTTGATTTCTGTTCTTCAATTTCTTTTTTCAGAAGCGATGTATTCTTTACATTATGCGTATTCTCAATATCCTGAGCAATCCCTGCAAAAGCGACTTGATTTTTACCTTTTAAAGCACTGCTGAAATCTTTTGTTTTCTGGATTCCTGTCTTTACATGTTTAGTAGTAGCTTTTTCTCCAGCTTCAAGCACTTTATCGATTTTGGCAGCACCTGCTTTACCAAGTTTACTTGTTACTTTCACAACAGAGCCAGCACCTTTTAGTCCGACGAGGCTCCCGACCACATAGGTAATATAATGAGATCGTGAGTATGCATCACCGTTAACCATTTTATCATTCCATGAATCTGCTATGTTTGTCCATATGATTTTTGCATAAGAAGGTGTCTTCAATACAGTTGAAATTGTTTTGGCTAATTTTTGTTCTTCGGAGAGCTGGGAAAACTCCCACGCTCCGACAGCTAAATCTTTAACACCAGTCACAGTATCCTTAGCGACATCGTAGAGACCGACTCCAACTCCTTTCAGAACTTCCCATGTGGTTTCACCAACTTCTTCGAGCTGTTTTGCTTGCTCAAGCTGCACCACATACTGTAACTGTGCAGGCTCAAGGTTCTCATACCCAATCTTCTTCGCAATTTCTAAATATTCATCAGGGTCAGATACCCCATCCGCAAGCTTTTTCTTCAATTTTTCAATCTCGCGTTCCTTCGCTTCCTCTTTCTTAATCTTCAAGTAAGCATCCGTCCGCTTTTCAATGTCGCCTTTTTTCTTATGTATGTCACTCTCACGGTACGCCTTGGCGTTGTAGTGGATGGGAGTTGCGTTTTTGCCTTTTCCCGTTGCGTCTTGGAGCTTTTGGAAGTCGGACTTGATGAATTGTTCGTTTGGTTCTGACAGGGCATATTCTGTCTTCAGGTCTTCGTCCAGAGCGTCCAATTTTTCCAGTGTTTTTTTGCGTTTGTCGTTGGCATCAGCCAGCTCGTCTTTAAAGGTTTCTGTTGAAAACAGGTCGAGCGGGAGGATGTCGTTGATATCGTGCAGGATGTCTTTCATCGCTTTTTTCTGTTCGGACATGATGGACTTTGATTTTTTATGGGCATTTGCCAGTTCGTGCTCCAGGAAGGATTCTTCGATGTATGCGTCTGAGAGGCCTTTGTCTTCGGCGGCTCCGGCGATGCTGTTGAAAAATGCGATTTTCATGTCAATATAGTCGATCCATTGGTCGGTGACGCCGACGTGGTCGTGATAGAATGCCTTGATGTTGCTGGCGCCTTTTCCTGAAAATTCGCTGTCACTGAGATCAACGACGCTTTTTAACGCTTTTCTCAAGTTGACCATTTGCGTTCTTAGTTCTTTGTACTCTTTCGCACGGTCTGTCGCTTCCGAAAGCAGTGTTTTCGCTTCAAATACTTTCATGACCATTTCCCTTCTTTTGTTCGCTCAATATCAAAATTTTACCACGGAGCGGGATGAGGGTGGGGTGAGAACGTGTTTTGGTGGAAAAATGAGTCATTTGGCATGTGTCTTTATTCGTGGAGGGATTGGCGGAAACATGGTCGAAATGATATTGATTGCTACACATTTTTTGGAAGTTTGTATTCTATATTGTTTTTTAAGGAGCATGTTGATGACGAAAAAACGGATTACATTTGGTTTATTAGTTTTAATGGTATGTGTCATCCTGTTTGTTCTGTCTGTTCAGTTACGCAATAAAGACAGTATTCCTGTCCAATCTTCCGCCATCCACCCCGAAGAAGACCGCATCTTTTTTATCTACTCCAATCCTTTCATAAAAGAAAGCGTGCTGGTTTCAACCTCTACAGGCGAACGGTTTAACAGGCGTACGTTTAAGGTGGCGGATGTTCCTTATATTCAAATGAAGTCATACAAATCCACAGACCTTGTATTATTGGCGGAACACGAGCCTTTTTACTACACGCTGGAGAAGGATGCGATCAAAGAGCATCCGCTTTCAGATCCATTTGCGTTTTGGCATGAGGGGAAGGATGTGTCTGTTAAGGCCTATAATGTTGATACGACGGGGAATGAGATCCGCATAAATGATAAAAAAATGAAGAAGGAATATACCCTTACCTTGCCTTCGCTTGTCACGATGGGGGCCAGTGATGAGAACTATATTTATATCATTCAAAGCATGGCTATTTACGTGATTGACAGAAAAACAGAGGAAATGATTGAGACCCTGAGCTTAGCCTCATACGCTGATCAATTCGCAGACTCGAAGGAATTTATTGTTGCGAGCTCGGAGCATGAATTGACTGTGATTGAAAAAGGGACATGGAAGGCGACATATATTCCGTATCCTGACGACCTTGAATATGCAGATACAGTGTACTATGACAAAGAAAGCGGCAGTTTTTACGTGGCGTACGAGGACAAAGAGGATGAAGCAAACTTGCTGGAATATGGGGAGGATTTTTCTTTTCACACATACAGCTTGACATTCCCTTATATGGAGGCGAAGTTCAAGGGGAATCAACTGTATATTCTTACCCAGGAAGAGCATAAAAAGGGCATTGGCGGGTATGTAGGTGTGTTTGATATCCATTCTAAGAAGATGCTTTATCAGTTTGATTTGCCTGAGGAACGGGTGAAGATGCAGGGTTTTGTAGTGGTTGATTAGACTTCATAGCTGTAATCTTGAATCAACTCATATGTAACGAGGTGAGTAAATTAATCAAATGTCCTTTTGCTTAATAATAGAATTTATTAAAACTTCAGATTGAAAGCATTTACTAGGAA
>NZ_JAVAXX010000439.1:0-3605 GCF_042709275.1 Bacillus sp. LR_5
TTGATTGAGAACTTTGTTTATTAGAAGTTGTTTTGGGAATTTCAAGTTTAATATTATCGCCCAGAGATGTTGTTACTTTTTCAACACCAAAAACAAAGTTTCGAGTAATATAAGCTTCAACAATTAGCTTATTGTTTTTTTCAGAAGTCTTAACATCGTCTATATCGTATGTAAACTCGTGGAATTTTTGTTTGTCCACTTTACTTAACGCAGAATACAGTAAGACTCCTTCGTCGGAATCAGTCAATTTAGACTCTTTAGGATGCGCTAAAGGAGTGTTGTGTTCAAAATCATATTTTTGTTGTTCTAACATATCCTTAACTTTTTCGTAACCAATCTCGTTGGTAATTGAAACATTTTCTTTAGTCTCTTTATTAGTAGTGGCTGCAAAAACTTCATTTGTTGACACTAATGGTGACAATGATAGACATAAAACTAGTGAAGCAAGTAATTCTTTTTTCATACGAAACCTCCAATAAAATCTAAATATAAGTAATATTTATCATTTACACCAATTGAAATATGGCATAAAATACATGTAATAATATAACATAAAAATAAAAACATAAAAAGGTATCGGAGGAAAAAATGAAAAAGAAAACTAAAATTATACTTTCTCTCTTGGCAGCACTTATTGTTATATTGATAGTACTTCCAGTTCTATCTCCTGTTGTCTTTACAGCTTCTTCGGAAAAAGGAGCAATCAGACACGAAATTTATAAAAGAGGATATCCCTACCAAAGCTACTTTGCAGTTCTCCAGAAAAGAGAAGGAGACAATGAATCTGGGAATCTTTATTATGTAAATTGGCTAGATTGGAAAGATGAAACAGGACAAACTCCTCACTTATGCTATTCGAAAAAATCATCAGATGGTGAATACGAAGTAAGTTGTGGCACAGGGCCGTAAAAATAAATTTTAAAATTGAATAAGTCCATGACGGAAAGCCTGCGGACACTGATCGTTTTACAGAGAAATTTGTGCTTCGATCGGTGTCCGTTTTTTTTCGCAACTAACCATATGTCTATCGCGATTACTAGCTATGAAAGGATTAAACAGTCCAAAAAGAAACCATCACAGAAGCAACATGAGCGCTTAGATCGTTTCTGGCAACAAATGATGAACACTAACATGCAAACACTCAGACGTGGCAAATGCGGCGCCTATAAACGCAGAAAGTAAAAGGGGAGTTTCAGGATGAAATACGGATTCGCTTATAAAAACGGAAAGCTTGTAAATATCTTTTGCGGCAAAGAAGAGCTCTATAACGAGTTGAAAGCCTTCTTGGTCAAAACCTTCAGTATCAGCGTGAAAGAGGTATCGAGGCCTCAATATATCGCAGAGCAAAGAGCAAACAACTGGAATGACACTTACTCTATTTAACTATCAGGAGGGAAAGGACAATGACAGATCAAATGATTGCATGGGAGATTGAGGAATGGATTCGTGATTATAAATTCATGCTGCGGGAGATCAAAAGGCTCAACCGTGTGTTGAACAAAGTAGACTTTATTAGCACAAAGCTCACTGCAACATACGGGGATGAAGCGGGCATGCCAAGGGGATCAGCAGGAGTCAGTCAGGCAGAATTGCGACAGATGGACCGAAGAGAAAGACGGCTTCACAAATATGAATCTATTGTGTATTACCTGGACAACGCTATGGAACACATTGAAGAAGAAAAGCACCGTATCGTTTATGATTGTATGATGGAGGGCATGAGCTACACTGCTATTGCAAACCACCTTGATTGCTCCCGAGATACCATCAGAAAGATCAAAACAGCCATAATCGGCAACATCGTCAATAAAGTCAAAGAAGCCAACTTTCTGCAATATTTGAACTCGTTTAAATCGGCGGTGTAAAATGGGAGGCAGGATCGGCGCGGCGGATTATTCCTGCGTCACCACCAATTTCATACAATGAGTAAAACCTCCCAGTGGTAAGCGAGGATCAACTCAACTGGGAGGTCTTACATAGTGAATCGGTGATAAAACAGCAGCAGTATTGCGTACATGTTAATATCCCCGACAAAATATGGTTTTATTCAACAGATTCGTTCGACAAATTTTGCGAATGTTACCATTGTCATACTCCTTAACCGATAATAAGGTAGGGGGGGTGAATAGCTTGAAGCCAATGGTAAAAGAATTTCATGATTTTTTAGAGAAGCAAGGGCATAGATCATGGGACGACATAGAAAAAGAAATGCAAGATGAGTTGTGGCGAATCGGAAATAAGTATAATGTATCGGGTCCTACTGTATTCCATGAGTATATGGACTGGAGAGCAAGTCAACTGAAGAAAATAAAGGTAGCATCCTGCGGGGTGCTTTTTTTGTTCCCTGTAAACTGCTTCCGGTAAGTCTCAGGATAGACAATTGGCGGTTAACGGCTTGAGCACGGTGGTGGTTTAGAGGGAATATCTTTTCCAAAACAACACGAATCAGAAGGGGGCGGCGGTGAATGTAGATGGCCGAAAAGCACATTCAGGCGTATAAGGATTACGTCAAAGGCATGAAATACAAGGACCTTGCCGAGAAATACGAGGTGTCAGTGAACACAATCAAATCGTGGAAGCAGCGGCATGGTTGGGAAAGAAAAAAGGGTGCACCCATTGAAAAAAGTGTGCACACAAAAAAAGGCGGTCAACCTGGCAACAAAAATGCAGTCGGGAACAACGGCGGCGCACCACAGAAGAATCAAAATGCTGTTACTCACGGCTTTTTCTCTAAATTCTTGCCAGAAGAGACGCTTGAAATCATGGAAGAGATTCAGGAACGCTCGCCTGCTGATATGATATGGGATCAAATTCAGATTCAATATGCGGCCATTCTTCGGGCGTAGCGCATTATGTTCGTTTCTGATAAGGAAGAAATGATCAAAGAGTTGAAAAAGAAAAGGTCCCTCATATCTGAGGTCAGCGAAATTGAAGATGGGCTTGTCATTAGTTTTAGTACGTGGTTTCGCTACAGATTTTACAGTTAAACAAACACCTAACACATTTCACATTGCTTCAGATTGCCTTCAAACTTGATAATATAACTTCTAAACCTTCCTATAAAATGAAGGTTTTTTATTTGATTTCAATTTTTAAATCCTTTACATACAGCGATTGATTAACTCGAGCAATCAATGTCGCAGTTATATTTATTTTTCAAGAAAATGTTATAATGAAAAGCCATAAAATGATGGGAGGAGAAATTTCGATGCATTACATAACGGCATGTTTAAAAATCATCAGTGATAAAGACCTTAATGAAATAATGAAGGAATTTAAAAAACTTGAGGAAGAAACGAACAAAGAAGAGGGTTGTATTACATTCCATGCTTATCCGCTTGAGCCATCAGAACGTAAAATAATGCTTTGGGAGATTTGGGAAAACGATGAAGCTGTGAAAACCCATTTCACGAAAAAACACACAATAGACGTTCAAAAACAAGAATTAACGGAAGTAGAATGGTTAATGAAAAGCAATGTGAATGATTGAAAGGCTCTTTAAAAAGAGACATTCAATGACTTAGAATCAGCCACTTGTGATTAAGTAGTAAATTATTGTCCAACTCTTATTTTTTTCTATTTAATATTTTTTGAGACGAAAATGT